>JBIIDU010000241.1:0-3932 GCA_044238165.1 Ferruginibacter sp.
TCTCAGTTTTTGCGTCATGTTGAAAATCTTCGAGCCTTTGTCGGTCCATACACCGGCCGACAATCCGAAGGGCGTGTTGTTGGCTTTTTCAATCACTTCATCGTCGGTGCGGAAGCTTTGGATGGCCAGCACGGGCCCGAATATTTCCTCTTGTGCAATGCGGTTGCTCTGGGCCACATTGCTGAACAGGGTGGGGCGGCAGAAATTTCCTTTGGCGGGTATCGGGCATGAGGGTTGATAGATTTCCGCTCCTTCTTTTATGCCGATATCGATGTATTTGCGGATGGTGGCCAGTTGGTCTTTGGAATTGATGGCACCGATATCGGTGTTCTTATCCATCGGGTCGCCTACGATCAGCGTCTCCATCCGGTCTTTGAGTTTGCGGATCACTTTCTTCATCACTGATTCCTGCACGAAAAGGCGGGAGCCTGCGCAGCACACATGGCCCTGGTTGAAGAAGATGCCGTTGATGATGCCTTCCACGGCCTGGTCCAGCGGCGCATCTTCGAAGATGATGTTGGCGGCCTTGCCTCCGAGTTCGAGTGTGGCTTTTTTACCGGACCCTGCGATGGACTGTTGGATCTTCTTTCCTACGCCGGTGGAACCGGTGAATGCTATTTTGTTGATGTCGGGGTGGTTGACCAGCGCGGCACCTGTGGCGCCTGCGCCGGTGATGATGTTTACCACACCCGGGGGCAGGTCGGCTTCACGGATGATTTCGGCCAGCTTGAGGGCGGTGAGGGGTGTGGTTTCCGCCGGCTTGAGCACCACCGTGTTTCCGGTAGCGAGCGCAGGGGCTATTTTCCAGGCCGCCATCAGCAGCGGAAAATTCCAGGGAATGATTTGTCCGGCAACGCCGAGCGGATAAACATGTTTGCCAGGGAACGCATACTCAAGTTTGTCAGCCCAGCCGGCATAGTAGAAGAAGTGGTTGGCTGCTGCCGGCACGTCGAAGTCGCGGCTCTCGCGGATCGGTTTTCCGCCATCGAGGGTTTCGATGATGGCGAGTTCGCGGGCCTTCTCCTGGATGATGCGTGCGATGCGGAAGATGTATTTGGCCCGTTCGCGTGCCGGAATTTTTTTCCAGCTGCGGTCATACGCTGTTCTTGCCGCCTGAACAGCCCGGTCCACATCGGCGGCTCCGGCATCGGCCACCATCGACAATTTTTCCTCTGTAGCCGGATTGGTAGTGGCGAAGTATTTTTTGCTCTGTGGTTCTTCGAATTTGCCGTTGATGAACAGTCCGTAGCGGCTGTCGATCTTCGCCGCACTGCGGCTCTCCGGCGCAGGTGCGAGTTGTCGGGCGGATTCGAATTTGAGTTTGAGGGTGTTAGTTTTCGCCATGGTGGTATGATGAGGTTTGAAAGGTTTGAAAGGTTTAAGAGGTTTGAGAGGTTTGTGGGTTTTGAGGAGTTGGGGATTGTTTCGTTACTGTATTTTTTTCAGTGGTCTCTTCTGTATCGGTTTTTTTGTATTTGATCCCCCTGATGGATGAACTTTCGAGATAACTGATGAACCGCTGAATAAGTGAGCTGAGTTGTTTCAAGTCATTCGCAATCTCTTCAAATTCCGCTTCCAGGATATAGTTTCTGTCGAGTGCCCGGTACATCTGCGATCTAAGTTCTCCGCAGGAACCTTTGGCAATGTATAAAAACTGGATAAACTCCCTATTGCCGCCGCGTTCAAATCCTTCGGCGATATTGTCCATAATGGAACCTGCCGATCCTTCTATTTGTGAGATCAGGCGAAAATTATTGCCGAAACGGTTTTCTGCCAGCAGTTTTCCCATTTTCCGGTTCAGCAGCCGCGCTTCTTTCCAGCAAATGATATCCTCGAAATTTTTAATCGTGGACATAGAAAACTGATTTAATTAATTTTGAAGGAAACATCCTACTCGAATAAACCTCTCAAACGTCTCAAACCTCTTAAACCTCTTAAACTTCCCAACCCTCTTAATCTACACTAAAATAATCCCCCCCCTGATACACCCCCGTCTTTTGTTTCATCAGCTGCATGAGAATGTCGTTGGCCAGGCTGCTGGCACCGAAGCGGAACCATTCGTTGTTCATCCAGTCCTGCCCCAGCACTTCGTTCAGCATCACCAGGTAATGCAGGGCCAGTTTGGCTTTCGAGATGCCGCCGGCCGGTTTCATGGCTACGCGTTTACCGGTGTCGTAGTAAAAGTCGCGGATGGCTTCCAGCATCACGAGGGTCACGGGCAGCGTGGCGGCAGGTGAAATTTTTCCAGTGGAGGTTTTGATGAAATCAGCTCCGGCATACATGGCGATGTCGCTGGCCCGGCGCACTTTGTCGTAGTTGCCGAGCTCGCCGGTTTCAAGAATCACTTTCAGCCTTGCGTTTCCGCAGGCTTCCTTGATGGCGGCGATTTCATCGAAAACAAAATTGTATTCTCCCATCAGAAAGCGCCCGCGCGAAATCACCATGTCGATCTCATCGGCTCCCTCCGAAACTGCAAAGCGGGTGTCGCGCAGCTTTACATCGCGTGGGGCCTGTCCCGAGGGAAAGGCAGTGGCAACGGAAGCCACTTTGATGCCGGATCCTTCCAGCGCTTCCTTGGCGGTTTTGACCATACTGGGATAGACGCAAACGGCGGCTACGGTGGGTAGTCCCGGATAGGCATCGTGCAGGTGCCGGGCCTTGTAACAGAGCTGCTTCACTTTGCCCACGGTGTCTTTCCCTTCCAGGGTGGTGAGGTCAATCATGTTCAGGGCGAGCAGCAGGCCGTTGACCTTGCTTTCATTCTTGATGCTTCTTTTGGTGAAGCGTGCCGCCCGTTCTTCCACACCCACCTGGTCGATGCGGGGCGAGAGGGAGAAGTCGGGGAGGGCTTTGGTCGGAGTCATGGAGGATGCTGGTTTTCGCTGTCTCATTTTTTAGATTCAACTCTTCGTATTCGAATTCAGGAAGTTTTCAACTGCTTTGCGTCAGTGCTGCAATCCCAGCATCAATAAGTTTTTCAACAGCCGCAGGATAGTCTTTGGAAAATTCTTTGCGCACACGGTTTGCAATGATTACGTTGAGGCTCATGCTGGGGTGCCCCAATAGTTTGCCCAATCCGAAGATGGCGGAGGTTTCCATTTCAAAGTTGCTGATGCGGTGACTGCCGTAGCGGAATTGTGTGAGCCGGTCGATCAGTCCGGGATTTTGCAGCGGTAGCCGGAGGATTCTGCCCTGTGGTCCGAAAAAGCCGGGGCAGGTAATCGTTATCCCTTTATGGAAATTGCTGCCTAAGTCGGAAAGCATCTTCGGATCGCCTGCAAAGATGTAGGGAATGGTGGTTTCTTCGCTGAGGCCTACCTCGCGCGCGAAGGTTTGGGCCATCTCCTTCTCTTCCGTTGTTTTTTCGTAGGCATAAAAATTAAGCAGGTTGTCCAACCCGATGCCGTAGGTGCTTGCCACAAAACTGTCTACCGGTATGTCGGCCTGCAGCGAACCGGAAGTACCGAAGCGGCAGAATTTGAGGGCGTGGAACTGCTCGCGTACGGTTCGGGTTGCAAGATCGATATTGACCAGTGCGTCGAGCTCGTTCATCGTGATGTCATTGTTGGCGGTGCCGATGCCGGTGCTCACCACTGTCAGGCGCTTCTTGCCGACATATCCGGTATGGGTGATGAATTCACGGTGGTGACGCCGGTATTCAATCGTGTCGAAACGGTTGCTGACTTTTTCTACGCGGCCCGGGTCTCCGACAAGGATGATGGTGTCTGCAATTTCTTCCGGCAGAAGATCCAGATGGTAAACTGCGCCCCGGTCGTTCAGGATCAGTTCTGAAGTGCCTATCGGTGTCATGGTCTTGAAGCTTTTATGTGGTGTGAAATTAAAGATACAATGCGGATGCTATGGTTGAACTTTTGGTGAACAGGTGTTCGGGTATTTATTTCAATAACTGTAAATCGGGCTGGGCATATTTA
>JBIIDU010000332.1:0-3925 GCA_044238165.1 Ferruginibacter sp.
CCAACTGCATCAATGTCTCAAAGCTTTCCTCAGAGCGGGGTTGCAGGCGCTCCGACTCCTGCATGGTGTCCTTGTATTTTTTTTCTGTTTCCAGAAAGCGCTGCTTGTCGGCATACACTTCAGGCATCGCCATCTGTTCCTCCAGTTCGGCTCTGCGGCTGTTCAGCTCGTTGAGTTGTTTTTCCAGTTGTGTGAACTGGTTCTTCACCCGCTGGTATTCTTTCTTTACCTCCTGGTTGATGGGCTTTCTGTCTGCCGGGGTGGCCGGCTTCTTCTCCTCCTGCACCGGTTTCTCCGTTTTTTTGGGTGGGGTTGTTTCGGCTGCCGACTGCTCCCGGGCCGCTTCCTTTCTGGCCCGCCATTCCTGCCATTCATCATACGAACCTTTGAACTCCACAATCTGCTGGTCGCTTATTTCCCAGATCTTGTTGGCGATTTTGCTTACAAAATACCGGTCATGGCTCACCAGCACGATGCTGCCCTCATACTTGTTGAGGGCCTCGATGAGCAGCTCCACCGAATGCAGGTCGAGGTGGTTGGTGGGCTCATCGAGCATTAGAAAATTGGCCTTGCTCACAATGGTTTTTGCCAGGGCCACGCGTGCTTTCTCGCCTCCGCTCAGCACTTTGATCTTTTTCTCCACATCGTCGCCGCTGAACAGGAAGCAGCCGAGCAGGGAACGCAGCTCCAGGTCGGTTTTGCCGCTGCGGGCTTCTTTCATCTCATCGAGCACATTGTTCTGGATGTTGAGCGCTTCGAGTTGGTGCTGGGCGTAGAACGACTCGCTCACATTATGCCCCCAGATGCGCTCTCCGTCGAAGGTTTCGGCGCCTGCGATGATGCGCAGCAGGGTCGATTTTCCCTTGCCGTTGGCGCCAATCAGGGCCACTTTGTCGCCCCGGTCTATTTCAGCGCCGGTATGTTCGAGTATCACATTGTCGCCGAAGCGCTTGCCCACGTTCCGCAAGGTGCACAGCACACGGCCGGGTTGCTTTTCAATCGAAAAGTTGATGCGTATATTGGGCCGCTCGATCTCCACATTCTCGATGCGATCGAGTTTCTCCAGCCGCTTGATGATGCTCTGCGCCTGTGCTGCCTTGCTGGCCTTGGCCTTGAAGCGCTCCACGAAGCGTTCGTTCTGCCGGATGTAGTCCTGCTGGTTCTCGTAGGCCTTCTGCTGGATGTCGATGCGCAGCGCTTTCTCCGTCTCATAAAAACTGTAGTTGCCGCTGTAGATATGAAGTTTCTGCTGGTAGAGTTCCACAATCTTGGTTACCATCCGGTCGAGAAAGTAACGGTCGTGGCTTACGATCACCACCGACCCGGGATAACTTTTCAGGTACTTCTCCAGCCATTCGATGCTGGGAAGGTCAAGGTGGTTGGTAGGCTCATCGAGCAGCAGCACATCGGGCTTCATCAGAATCATCTTCGCCAGCAGCACGCGCATACGCCAGCCTCCGCTGAACTGCTTGTAGGGCCGTCCCAGGCTTTCGTTGCTGAATCCGAGTCCCTGCAGGATCTCCTCGGTTTTGTGGTGCATTTCATAGCCGCCCAGCACTTCCAGCTGGTGCAGTTTTTCGGCATAGTCGATGGCCAGCTGCTCATCGCCGGTGCGTTCCAGTTCGCGCCCCAGTTCTTCAATCTCTTTTTCCAGAATTTTCACCTGTTCAAAGGCACCCAGGGCCACTTCCAGTATTGAGTCTTCAGTATCAAAACTCAGCAGGTCCTGGTGCAGAAAACCAATGGTGGTCTCCCGGCCCTTCTCCACCGTGCCTGCCGAGGGCTGGTATTGGCCGGTGAGCACTTTGAGCAGGGTCGATTTTCCGGTTCCGTTGTAGCCGATAAGCCCGATGCGTTCGTTGGGCTGTATATGCCAGGTGGCCTCCGACACGATGGTGCGGGCGCCGAATTCAAATGTCAGGTTCTGTATTCCAAGCAGCATTGGTCAAAAATTCAGGATGCAAAAGTAATCCAAATGCGCTCAAGGCCTGCACGTTGCATTGTTCGGATTTTTTTTGGGCGGCAGAAGCTGTCATAACCGATGGAGCTTCAGTCCCGCTATCCGCTGCAAGTCCTCGCCCTCAGGGGCTGCGGGCTTTCCGCTCCTATCGGGGCCGTTCAGCGGCACCCGTATTCTTTGAGGCAGTTTTTCTTGGTTGAAGAAGAGCAGTACCTTTGTACCGCACAATGATGTTCTCATTATATTTCATTTACTAAAGCGCATTTCATGTCTGTACAAAGCAATAAATCCCGCAAACTCCTCTATTTTGCCTTCATGGCACTTGTAGTGCTTGTAGCAGCCTATCTGATCGACAAAACCGGCAATAAAAAAACAGAAGAGCCCCGACAAGAGGCGCTGAAAGTGGGTGTTCATTCCGAGGGGTTCAACCGCAGCGTCGATACCCTGCTACAGGCCTACTTCGCCCAGAAAGATGCTTTCGTGGAATGGGACACTGTCAAAGTGAAACAGTCGTTGGGTGCTTTGCTTGCCGCGCTCGACCGCTTTCCCGTTGAGGAGCTCCGGAAAGACAGCATGGCTGTTTATGAAACCGTAAAGCAGCAGATAGCCGATATACGCGCAAACGCAGAAAGTATTGCCATGCAAACCAACATCACCGAAATGCGGCAGGATTTCCGCATGGTCAGCGAGAATCTTTATCCCCTCCTCAAAACCATCCGTTACAACGGCTCCACACTCTACTGGCAAAACTGCCCCATGGCATTTGGCGACGACAAGGGTGCCAGCTGGATCAGCAACAGCGAGGAGATTGTGAATCCCTATCTGGGTAAGTTTGATCCGACCTACAAGAGCGGCATGCTGCATTGCGGCGAAGTACTCGACAGCATCCGTTAATTTTCCGGGTTACGATGAACATTGCTGGATCAGATTTGTTTAAGAGCCGTCGGTCAACCGCCGATGTTCTGCTACGCATGTCCTCCCTTGCAAGATTCTTTCTGTCATCCGTTCTCCTGCTCTCTTTTCATGTGCTTGTTTTTGCCCAGAAATCATTTACAGTCAGCGGCTACGCCAGGGATTCAAGGAACGGCGAGACACTCATTGGAGCTACCATAGCCGTCAAAGGACAGAGCCGGGGCATCAGTTCCAACCAATACGGTTTTTACTCGCTGAGTCTGCCTCCGGGCGACTATACCCTTACATGCAGTTACAGCGGTTATGTGCCTTTGGAATCGGCGGTAAGTCTTCGGAGCGACAAGCAGATTAATTTCGACCTTACCTCGCGCGCGGCCTTGCAGGAAGTAGTTGTTTCCTCACGCAAGCGCGACAACAACGTGAAGCAGGCCCAGATGGGGCGCATTGTGCTTCCCATCGACCAGATCAAGGCCATTCCCGCCTTTGCCGGCGAGGTCGACCTGCTGAAAGTGGTACAACTGCTGCCCGGGGTTCGCAATGCGGGCGAGGGGAGTGCCGGCATCTATGTACGGGGTGGGGGCCCCGACCAGAACCTGATCCTGCTCGACGATGCGGTAGTGTACAATACCGGCCACCTGTTTGGTTTCTTCTCCATCTTCAATTCCGATGCCATCAAGAATGTATCGCTCATCAAGGGCGGCATGCCCGCCCAGTACGGCGGACGCCTGTCCAGCGTGCTCGATGTGTCGATGAAGGAGGGCAATAACCAGAAGTTCCAGGTGGATGGCGGCATCGGGCTTATTGCCTCGCGCCTTTCCATTCAGGGGCCTCTGAAAAAAGACAAAGCCTCCTTCATCGTATCGGCCCGGCGCACTTATGTTGATGCCTTGGTGAAGCCTTTCCTGAAAAGCAGCAACAGCAGTTTCAACGGATCGGGGTATTATTTCTATGACCTCAATGCAAAGGTCAACTACAGGTTTTCGGAAAAGGACCGGCTCTACATCAGCGGCTATTTCGGCCGGGATGTATTTGATTTTGTAAACGGTCAACGCA
>JBIIDU010000036.1:0-13703 GCA_044238165.1 Ferruginibacter sp.
CTGGTATACGATTGATTCCTCCTTCATCACTACGCTGCCCGACACCTGGGGGATTGGCGAAAAATTCCTGTTGCTCCCCATCAACAAATGGAACGACGAATACCAGCGGGTGACCCTGGGGGGAATCACATGCGACAGCCATGATTACTACGATTCGGAGGAGCATATCAACGAGGTCTTTCTGCCCAAACTCGACAAGTCCGAACCTTTATACCTCGGCTTTTTCCATACGGGGGCTTATCAGGACCAGATCAGCGGATACGGAGGTATCAAGCACTGCCTGATTCCTTCCCCCAAGCATGTGATTGTGGAGTATGACAAAAACGGCAAACTGACCGACTGGGTCTATGCCCGGCAACAATCTGCCCAGAGCATGCTGAAAATCTTAGGGTATTGACCTCAACGTACTAAAACAAAAAAAATCGGCGGAAAGCCGATTTTTTTTGTTGGGTTACTAGGATTCGAACCTAGACAGACAGAATCAAAATCTGTAGTGCTGCCGTTACACCATAACCCAGGTTCACTGGTTGCGAACGCGTTGCAAAAGTAGTGTTTGGCCCGAAGATTTCAAAATATGGACGAATATTTGACGGTTACCCCGCAGCACAGGAAAACCTACGCCCGATGTGCAACTTTTGTTTCCGGTTTGCACGATTTTCATATTGATTACTTTTGCCCTCATGAAGGAAGAGGCGCATAAGCAGGAGGATTCACCTGCCCTTAATTTTCTCAACCGGGCCGGGCAGGAATTTGCCGGGCAATCGTTGCAGAAAATCGTTTTATCGGGAAGAAAGCACGCCCGGGTGGAGCCGGAAAAGGTGAGCATACGCCCACTGGCAATCCGGGGAGAACAGCTCCTCAGTTTTGTATATCGTTACCCGACGAGGGATATTACGCGCAACCATAACCTATCGGAAGGGTTGCAGGAAATTGAACGTCTGCTGCAAAGAGAATTCAATCATGCCGACATGTTTACGGCGGCTGCGGTGTATTACCTGAAAATCATGAAGAGCGGGAAGCAGAAACTCAGCAGGCAGGTTCATAAAACCGAATCTGAGATCGTGCTCGCCCCTCATGACCGCGCATCTGGAAATCCTTCCTCCAACGACCAACCGCTTTATCTCTATGAACTGGGCATTACCGGAAGGGATGGGCATGTGAAAAAAGAACGGCAGCATAAGTACCGGCAGATGAACCATTATGTCCGCTTGCTGCAGGGTGTACTAGACGAGATTCCTTCCGGGAAAACGCTGCATGTTGCCGATATGGGTTGCGGAAAGGGATACCTGACTTTTGCCCTCTACGATTTTCTTGTCAATACGCTGCGGCGAGACGTGCAGGTAACCGGGGTGGAGCAGCGGCCTGAATTGGTAACAAGCGCCAACCGGATTGCTTCCGAATGCGGTTTTGCGCATCTTTCCTTTACCCAGGGTCAAATAGGAAGTTATGCTGCCGGCCCGATTGACATGCTGGTAGCATTGCATGCCTGCGATACGGCCACGGACGAAGCGATCTGGCAGGGCATTAGGGCAGGTGCTACCGTCATTGTGGTGGCGCCCTGCTGCCACAAGCAGATAAGGAAAGAGTTGAAGGACGGTTGCACTCTGGAAGGTATCACCCGGCACGGAATTTTACTCGAGCGTCAGGCGGAGCTGCTCACCGACAGCATGCGGGCTCTTCTGCTGGAAATGAACGGATACCGTACCCGTGTTTTTGAATTTATTGAAACGGAGCATACGCCCAAGAACCTAATGGTCACGGCGGTGAAGGTTGACCGGCCTGAAAAGGTAAGCATGGAAGCGGAGCGCAGGCTGAAAGAACTCAAGGCAACATTCGGAATCGGCATGCATTATCTTGAAAAGTTGCTGGCTGAAAAACTCCTATTGTAACTGTCCGGAGGCCCATTGCAGGCCGTAGCGCGATTTGAAGAATTTCGTTTTGAGCGTAACCAGTTTTTGCCGGGCTTCCAGCAATTTGTTTTCTCGGGTATTCAGCAGAAACAAGCTGCTTTCTCCCGCTTTGAAGCGCACATCTTCTCCCCGAACCAGGGTCGCGTAGTTGTTTGTGGCCTGTTCATAGATGCGCACCTGTTGCTGCAGTCCGAGCACCTCGTTATAGTATTGCCTTACCTTATTGGCTATTTCCTGTTCCTGAAGTTTGAACGCAAGTTCCGTTTCGGCCAGTTTGAGTTTGGCCATCTTGTAACTGCCTCTTCCTTCGCTGAGCCGCAGCGGTATGCCGATATCGACACCGAACTTGTTGTTGTTCTCATAAAAGCCGGGGCCTACGCCCTTCCATACGTTGAAACCTTTGTTGAGCAGGTTGGCTTTCACATTCACTACGGGCAGCAGGTTCTGGAATTTGAGCTTCCGGTCGATTTCCAGTTGCTGCAGTTTGAAATCGACCACGCGTAGTTTCGGGTGCGCGATTCTGGCGGTGTACAGCAGGTCATTGAGCGGAGGCAAGGACAGGGTGTCTATCAGCAGGCTGTTCCAGCGGTCATCGGGCTTTACCGATTCATCCACCTCATAATAGGTGTTGTTGCTCATCCAGAGGTAGTTCGAGAGTTCCACCGCGGTATTTTTAAGACGTACCCGGCATTCTGCTTGTTCGAACCGGAACAGCTGCAGTTGTGCAAGTGCCTCTGTGGTATCGATGGCAGGCCGGTCGCCCTGGCGGTATCCGGTTTTTACCAGTGCGAAGCGGGCTTCATTTATTGTTACCGCCTCGGTCAGAATCTGAAGCAGGTAATGTTCCCTGGCCCAGCTCCAGTAAACGTCGTAGGCTTCGAACAGCAAGTTGTTGATGGTATTGGCCCGCTCCGACAGTGATTGTTTGCTGAATATTTTGGCCTGCTGCAGGGTGGCTCTTCGTTTATCCATGACCAGATTGCGGGCAAGGGGAACAGCGATGCCCACATAACTGCTTTGACCAAGGGTGTATTCCGAATTGATGAAATTGCCTGCGTTGTTCTCTATTCCGGTGTTTAATTCGATACCGAACCAGGTGGGCACTTTCAACCTGCTTTCATTGTATTGGTAATAATCGGTTCCGTTGAAGGTTTTCTGGTCGTTGGAGTAGGTGAACTGCGGGTCGAAACCGCTGCGGGCCAGAGTTACGTTGGCATCGGCCTGTAGGACCATGAGTTCCGCCTGCCGGAGAACCGGGTGATAGGTCTTTATGATGGCTGTGAAATCCTCGGGACTGAGTACTTTTCGGGGCAACAGGCTGTCCTGTGTTCTTCCTTGCTGTGCGAAACAGCCAAGCCCGATGAGTAAAAGAAAACTGCGTAGAAATTTAGTCATGCTTGTTGCCGTATATGAATGACCTGATGGTTATTTTTTTTCTTTGGGCGGCGAACTGCCGCTTTCGTTTTTGTAGTAATCGGGAGGGAAACCGTTGATGTTCCGCCAGAGTTCATACCAGATGGGTACGTCTTTAAGCAATGCGAATCCTTTGGCACCTGCACCGACCCGTAGTTCGGGCGGCCATTTACGGTCGGCCGGATCTTCGGCCACGAGAATCCGGAACAATCCGTTGGGGCTGATATTGCGTTCCACTGCCGAAACCACGCCGCCGAACGTACCGTAGGAGGTCTGCGGCCATCCGCTGAATACGATTGCCGGAAAGCCATCGAACATAAAGCGCACTTTCTGACCCCGTGAAATCAGGGGGAGGTCTACCGGGCGTACGAAAATCTCCACTGCGTATTGTGCATCGCCCGGAATGATTTCCACGATCATTTCCCCGTCTTTGACAATCTCTCCGATGCCGGCTTTCATGGCTTTTACGATCTGCCCGCTTTGCGGAGCCTTGATGTAATAGAGTTGGCTCCGGATATCGTAGTTCATATACTGGTTCTGCAGCTTCGCGATATCTCCTTCTCCGGTGGCAATCTGTGACAGGGACTGGAAGCGGTCGCCGCTCGCTTTGGATATTTTCTCATTGTAATCCTGCATCGTACCGTTGCGTTCGAGCTGGAGCACGCCCAGTTCCTGTTTGGCGTTCAGGAATTTTATTTCGGCGCTGGTTTTCTTCGCCTGTGCCTGCTGGAAGGTCATATTACGTTGCTCAAGCTGGGTCAGCGACACCAGTCCGCTGTCGTACATCCTGCGTTGCCGCTGGAATTGCTCCGTGGCGATTTTCAGGTCGTTTTTGACAGCCTGCAGCTCGGCGCTGTCGCTTTGCACTTTCATTAACTGCTGCCTGATTTTGTTTTCAATTTGTGCCAGTTTGAGCACTCTCCCTGCGTTTAAAGCCTCAACCTGCATTTCGGCGGTTCCGACCTTATTCCGGTATTGTTCGATGGTGAGCTGCTTGGCGGCCAGTTGCTCCTTGGTACGGTTGAGCAGGTCGGGATCCAGATAGTCGTCCTTGATTTCCGAAAGTTGCACAATCGTGTCGCCGGCTTTCACAAAATCACCTTCCTTCACATGCCATTTCACCACTTTGCCCGGTATGATGGTGTTGATTTCCTGTGGCCTTTGTTCCTGGCGCAATGTGGTCACACTACCCCGCGAACTGATGTTCTGTGTCCAGGGAAGGAAGAGAATGACAAGCAGCGCGACAAGGATACCGACCAGCCAATAGCTGACTTTACTTTTCTTTTGGATGCGGTAGATATCCCGGAACGACCGTATTCCGGAATGATCGAGATTCGATTCTATCTGCGTATCGATGAAGTTCATGTGATTTTCAGATTGAGTTTGTGGGCAATGTCTTTCCACTTTCCTGTAGCGGTGATGCTGCCATTTTCGAGGTAGACCACCCTGTCGCACTTCGATGCGTAGGCCTCCTTGGAGGTACTGATCAGAACCGTTGTTTCGGGTATTCCCCCGATGATATAATCAACAATCCTATCGATGGTTTCCGTGCCCAGTCCTTCGAAGGGTTCTTCGAGCAATACCAGACGGGGCCGATGGACCAAAGCGCGCAGCAGGAGTATCTTCTGGCGTATGTTTCTGGAGAGTTTTTTGCCGATAGGGTCGATGGGTGTGTTCAGGCCGGATGCCTGTTCTGTAAGAAACTTGCCGAGCCCGATTTTCTCAGCGAGTTCCAGAACATGGTGCGGTGTGATATCCTGGTTGCCCATGGTGATATTTTCCATCAGCGAGCCCTGAAAAATGTCCAGACGGCTCAGCAGAATTCCGGTTTGCTCCCTCAATGAGTCGGTCGAGTAGTTACGGATCGGTATGTTGTTGATATAGATGGTTCCTGAAAAGTGGGTATATGCGCCGCTGATGATGCGGAGCAGTGAAGATTTTCCGGAACCGGTAAGCCCCATGATGCAGATCTTTTCCCCGTGCCGGATGGAGAGATTGACGTGCTCAAGCGCGGGCCGTTGCGTGTCTTCCGGATCATAGCTGAATGAAACGTTGTTCAAATCCACAGAGAGCCCCTCTGCTTTCCTGTCGAGCAGGGTGACGCCCGATTCTTCCAGGGGTTTTTCGGTCAGCTTGTCCAGTTTTTCGATGGAGGTCAGCACATCGTAAACGGTGTCGAGATTGGCCATCAGTTTTTCGACCGAGCCGATTACCATCAGGATGACGATTTCAGCGGCGATGAATTGCCCGATGTTGAGTTGCTGGTTCACCAGCAGCAGCGAGCCCACGATAAGCATAGCTGCCGTGATGGCGAGTTTGAAACCCACTAGGCTCCAGTACTGAAACAGCAGCACTTTGAAGTGGGTGGTGCGGTGCTTGAGATAACCCTGTATGAAGGTGTCGGCCTTGGTGATGTTCAGCTGCCTGTTTGCCGAGAATTTGAAGGAATGTACGACCCGCGCAAGTTCTTCCAGCCATCCGGCCACCGCGTATTTGTAGTCACTTTCCCTGAGGCTGGACTCCATGCCTTTAGCACTGGTAAGTCGGAGGATGAGGTAAACGATGAAGATAAGGGCGAAACCGAAAAAGATGAATATGGGGTGGTAGAAGGCAAGCAGAATCAGCCCGAAGAGAATCTGTATGGTGGCGCCGGGAATGTCGAGCAGGAGTTTGGAGATGCCTTTCTGCAGCGATACCGTATCAAAAAACCTGTTGACCAGCTCGGGCAGGTAGTAATTGTCAACTGCCTGGAGGTCAAGCCGGGGCAGCCGGTTGGAAAATTCAAGTGAATAGCGGACAAATATCTTTTGTTGGATTTTTTCTATTATGCGCATCTGGTTCACATTCAGCATTCCGTTGAGGAAAACGCCTGCGACCACCAGTACGATGAGGATTACCAGCGAAGTGGAAAAAGATCCGCCCAGGACGAAACTGATGATAGACTGTATACCCAGGGGGAGTGAAAGGTTGATCAGCCCGTTGAGTATGGCGTAGAAATAAATAGAAGAGAACTCGTTTCGATCATGCCTGATGATAGCGAGTATCCTATCGAGAGGATTGGAAAAATAATTTCGGTTAGCCGTTTCTGCCATGTTTGAGTTTGTATTGCCTTGTCAAAGAAAGTTCGGAGTTGTGCGGGTCTGAAAGGGGGCGACACAACAAGTGTATGGTCCTGTCCGGTCTTTCAGCCGGAGCTTCCGCGAAACGGGAACTTCCCCGTCTGCATTAACAACTTATATTAAAAACTGTTGCAAAAATAACGCCGGGCAACAGAATAAAAATCCACAACTATTTGTTAAGATTTCTAGCCTAGTGGCTATCCGGAAATTTCCGGCCTATATTCTTATTCAAAAAGTTCGCCTTGCAGTTTTCCGTTTTCAGGCTTCTTTTCCCATTCCATTTCCACCGATTTTGTATAGTCGGTCAGTTTTGCCCCCACCGCTTTCCAGCCCATGACTTCGACGATCAGGGGCACTTTGAATCTGGTGGAGCGGGCCATTTGTCCGCGCCCCGACCTTACCAGCAATACCGGTTGCTCATCGGTGCTGACCATTTCCAGCCGGTTTTCCTTCCCTTCCTTGATGAAGAAATACTTGGTCCGTTGTGTGGTGGTCTCAATCCGGAAGCGTTTGATATTGAATTGCAGTTTGTCGTGGTCGAGGTAAACTGCCGTGATTATTTTTTCCGGGTCGAATTTTTCAATCAGCAGCACTTTTTCTGCTTCGATCCGCTGGGTAAGTTCCTGGTCGGTCACTTCATAGTTACCGTCATCATAAACGACCAGCAGCCGGTCTTCGGCCTCGAACTTGCCCAGATATTCTCCTTTTTCTTCGGTATTGAGACGGCCGAACTTGGTGTCGAACCACATTTTTTTTGCATCCAGGGTCGAACGGCCCGCCTCTTTGAACTTAACGCTGCGGATCGGATATTTGGTGACGATGTTTCCGATGCTGTTGCGTCCCTTGATTTCCATTTCACCGAAGCTGAAATCCAGTTCTTTCTTCTTGGCGCTGCAACCGGGGCTCAGGATGATTTTCACCGATTCGGCTTCGCCGTTCGGATTTGCTGTGAAGTAGTGCACTTTGCTTTTATCCAAAATCTTGGTGAGCACATATTCCTTGTCGCGCGTGACGCCGGTCACGTTGAACCTTTTGGCATAGCTGACGCCGGACTGTCCGTCGAGGTAGATCATGTTGTAGGTGGTGCGCTCGTCGTTTTTACGGAACACAGCCACATGGATGATGTCTTTCCCTATGAAACTCTTTTCCGAAACCTTCACCACTTTCATAATGCCCCCTTTGGTGAATGCTACGATGTCGTCGAAGTCGGAAACTTCGGCAATGAGTTCATCCTTTTTCAGCCCGGTGCCTACGAATCCATCGGCATAATTGACATAGAGCTTGGTATTGGCGATTGCCACCGATTTTGCTTCAATCGTGTCGAACAATTTCACCTGCGTTTTCCGTTCCCTTCCCTTGCCGTATTTTTTCAGCAGGTTCTCATAGTAGGCTATGGCGTATTCCGTAAGATGGCTGAGGTCGTGGCGCACCTGTTTGATTTCGTCGTCGAGGCCCCTGATCTGCGCATTGAGTTCCTCGATGTCGAGCTTGTAGATACGGCGTACCGGTTTCTCGGTGAGCTTGACGATGTCTTCGCGCGTGATGTCTTTTTTGAGTTGCTTGCGGAAGGGGGTGAAGGCTTGGGCGATGGCTTCCAGCACTTTCTCCCAGGTATTGTGCTTTTTCTCCAGTTCCTTGTAGATCTTCTCTTCGAAAAAGATTTTCTCCAGGCTGGTGAAATGCCATTTATCGAGGAGTTCGCCGAGTCTGATCTCCAGTTCCCGTTTCAGCAGGTCACGGGTGTTGTCGGTGGCGATCTTCAGCAGATCCGTTACCCCCATAAAGCGGGGTTTGTTGTCCACAATAACACAGGCATTGGGCGAAATGCCCACCTCGCAGTCGGTGAAGGCGTAAAGGGCGTCGATGGTGATGTCGGGCGAAACGCCGGGTGAAAGTTCGATGATGATTTCCACCTCGGCCGCCGTATGGTCGGTTACTTTCTTGATTTTTATTTTCCCCTGGTCATTGGCCTTCACGATGCTTTCCATCAGCTGGCTGGTGGTAACACCGAAGGGCACATTGCGGATGCAGAGCGTCCGTTTGTCCAGTTCCTCGATGGCGGCCCTGACCCGGATCTTGCCGCCCCTTTTTCCGTCCAAATAGTTTGTGGCATCCAAGGAACCTCCGGTCTGGAAATCGGGAATGAGTTCGAATTTTTTTCCCTTGAGGTATTTGATGGAGGCCTCGATGAGCTCGCAGAAATTGTGCGGCAGTATTTTGGTGGCCAGCCCGACGGCGATGCCTTCTGCACCCTGTGCGAGCAGCAGCGGAAATTTTACCGGGAGGGTGACGGGCTCGTTCTTACGGCCGTCGTAGCTTACCGTCCAGTCGGTGGTTTTGGCATTGAAGGCCACTTCCAGTGCGAACTTGCTGAGCCGGGCCTCTATATAGCGGGATGCCGCGGCGTCATCTCCGGTCCGCACATCGCCCCAGTTGCCCTGGGTTTCAATCAGCAGGTCTTTCTGGCCCAGATTGATCATGGCGTCGCCGATGCTCATATCGCCGTGCGGGTGGTATTGCATCGTTTGTCCGATGATGTTGGCCACTTTGTTGAAGCGTCCGTCGTCCATCTCCTTCATGGCATGGAGGATCCTTCTTTGCACGGGTTTCAGTCCGTCTTCCACAGCCGGTACGGCCCTTTCGAGAATGACATAGCTGGCGTAATCAAGAAACCAGCTTTTGTATTGTCCGCTTATACCCGCATCGGTATGCTGATAGGCTTCCTTGTTTTTTTCCTTGGCCATGAAGCTTGGTTGAAACGTTGTAAGACGCGAAAATAATTGAATTGGTGCTCTCCGGGGTCAAGACTTATTCACCCGGTGTGGCTTGAAAAGGAGTCCGCATATCTGCAGGCGGCTTGCCGATTATGCCGTATTTTTACGCGATAAAAGGATGCTGTTCATGGCTGAAGAAAAAAGTCTCAATTTTATTGAAGAAATCATAGAGGCCGATTTGCAAAGCGGGCGCTGTACCGCCGTTGTGACGCGCTTTCCGCCCGAGCCCAACGGCTATCTGCATATCGGCCATGCCAAAAGCATCTGCCTGAACTTTGGCCTTTCCCGAAAATTCGGAGGCCATACCAACCTGCGTTTCGACGACACCAATCCTATAAAAGAAGATACCGAATACGTGGAAAGCATCCGTGCCGATGTGGCCTGGCTCGGATTTGAGTGGAAGAACGAATTGTACGCAAGCGATTATTTCGAGCAACTCTATGCTTTCGCACTCCGCCTGATTGACGCGGGGCTGGCCTATGTGGACGATTCGAGTTCGGAGGATATGGCCACCCAAAAGGGAACGCCTACCCTGTCGGGAACCGAAAGCCCCTATCGGAACCGTACAGTGGCCGAGAACCGTACTTTGTTTGAAGCGATGCGGGCGGGAAACTATGCCGACGGGGAGAAAGTGCTTCGTGCGCGCATCGATATGGCTTCGCCCAACATGCACATGCGCGACCCGGTATTGTACCGCATCCGCCACGCCCATCACCACCGTACCGGCAGCGCCTGGTGCATCTATCCCATGTACGATTTCGCGCACGGCCAAAGCGACAGCATCGAGGAGGTCACCCACAGCATCTGCACGCTCGAATTCATACCCCATCGTGAGCTTTATGAATGGTTCATTGAAAAACTGGGCATTTTCCCCTCCCGGCAATATGAGTTCGCCCGGCTCAATATGACCTACACGGTGATGAGTAAACGAAAACTGCTGCAGCTGGTGGAGGAGGGACATGTAAGCGGGTGGGACGATCCCCGGATGCCCACCATCAGCGGCATGCGCCGGCGCGGTTTCACGCCCGAAAGCATCCGTAACTTCTGCGAACGCATCGGTGTGGCCCGGCGGGAGAACATCATTGACTTCAGTCTCCTGGAGTTCTGCGTCCGTGAAGACCTCAATGCCCGTGCAAAGCGGGTCATGGCCGTTCTGGATCCGATCCGACTGGTCATCACCAACTACCCTGAGGGCGATAGCGAAGAGCTGCGCAGCGAGAACGGGCCCGATGAACATTTCGGCGAGCGGCTTCTGTCCTTCAGCCGTGCGTTGTGGATTGAGCGGGAAGATTTTATGGAGACGCCCCCCAAGAAATATTTTCGTCTGGCTCCGGGCGCACGTGTACGGCTCAAGAGTGCCTATATTGTTACCTGCACCGGTTTCGATAAGGATGAGTCGGGCGCAGTGAACACCGTTTACTGCACGTACATTCCTGAGAGCCGCAGCGGTAACGACAGCAGCGGCATACAGGTCAAGGGCACCATTCACTGGGTGGACGGCCCCACTTCGGTTTTGGCTACTGTAAGGCTTTATGATCGTTTGCTCCATATAGAAAATCCTTCAGCGGAAGAGGCAGATTTCAAGACCTTCCTCAATCCCCGTTCGCTCGAGGAGTTGCACAATGTCCGCCTGGAGCGTTCATTGCATCATGCCGAGCCCGGAACCTGTTTTCAGTTCCTGCGTAAGGGCTATTTCTGTCTGGATGATGAAAGCAGCACTGACCGCCTGATTTTCAACCGTACGGTTACCCTGAAAGATACCTGGGCCAAAGCATCTGCCTGAGCCTTCTCAGGATGCGGCTTTGCGGTAAAGCACGAGCGCCAGAATTCCGAATACGATGTTGGGCAGCCATGCGGCCAGAAGTGGATGGAAATTTCCTTTGGTGGCGAACACGATTGAAAAACGGCTGCACAAAATATAGCTGACACTCAGCAGTACGCCTATTGCCAGGTGGAAGCCGCTTCCTCCCCGCACTTTTCGGGATGCGATGGTGGCGCCGATGATGGTGAGAATGAGTACCGAAATCGGAATCGCGTCTCGGTTGTAGCGTTCCACCAGCAAGGAATTGATGCCTTCTTTCCCTCTGATTTTTTCGAGCCGGATCAGCTCTTTCAGTTCGGGCGTGGTGAGCCGGTCTTTCAGAAACTCGTCTTTCCGCAGGTCGCGCGGTTTGAAATTGTATTTCACTTTTTTCTGCGGGGTGGTGGTGATGGTTTCGATATCGCCGTTGAAACGTCGTTCCAGCACCTTATTGAGCTGCCAGGCTTTGGCAGTGGAATCCCATCCGATGCTCTCGGCCCGGAGGTTGTACACCAGCCGGTTGTTCTGGAAACGCTGGATAAAGAACACACCGCCCGAACGGCTGGTGGTGTCGAAATACCGCATGCCCGCGTAGGAATTCGAGTCGAGCCGGAAATAGAAATTTTTAGGGAAAGCCGTGGTGGCATAATCCAGAGCGCCTCCGATGTAGCGGGTTTCAAAATTGCTCCAGATGGTATTGGCCCGGGGCAGGAGCTGCTGGTTACCGACCCAGAGCAAGGCTGACAGCAGGATGCCGCCGATCCAGTAAGGGACCAGGAAACGGCCGAAACTCACACCGCTGCTGAGTATGGCTACGATTTCGGTACGGTCGGCCATCTTTGCGGTGAAGAAAATCACACTGATGAAAACGAAGAGGGGAAACAGCATCGCATTGATGCGTGGTATGAGGCCTGCATAATAATCAGTAAGGATCCGGGAGAAGGACAATCGGCTTTTGAGGAAGTCGTCGGCATGCTCACTCCAGTCGATGACAACCACAATCAGGGTCATCATCAGCAGGCAGAAGAAGAAGGTGGTCAGAAACTTCCCCAGCACATATCGGTCGATAATTTTCATGAACGGCGCTTGTTGCAAAGCTAAAGGTTAGCGGCTGAGTGGGACCGATTATTGGTCGTATTGTTGGATTCGGTTGCTGCTTTCCGATCGGGCCTGAGCCTTTTTTTCGCTTTGTTGAAATCCGATTGCTCTTTCCGTATTCCTTTCCTGATGCGTTTCTGTTCTTCTTCGGGCAATTGTTTCACGTGATGGCATGCTTCGCTGCAGCAACCTGCATATTTTTCGGCACAGGCCGGGCACTGTATGAACAGCATGTGGCATCCTTCGTTGCGGCAGTTGGTATGGGTGTCGGCCGGTAAACCGCACTGGTGGCATTGGGCGATGATATCCGGCGTGATCCTTTCTCCCAACCGTCCGTCGAATACAAAGTTTTTGCCGATGAAGCGGCTGGGCAGCCCGGCCTTGCTGGCCTCGGAGGCATAGTGGATGATGCCTCCTTCGAGGTGGAACACATTTTTGAATCCGTTGTGCAGCAGGTAGGCGCTTGCTTTTTCGCAACGGATGCCTCCGGTACAGTACATGATGATGTTCTTGTCTTTCCTGTCTTGCAGCATCTCTACGGCCATCGGCAGTTGTTCGCGGAACGTGTCGCTGGGTATGGGCAGGGCGCCGTCAAAGTGCCCCACTTCGTACTCGTAATGGTTGCGCATATCGATGACTACCGTTCCCTCACGGTCCATCAGTTCGTTCATTTGTGCCGCATCCACATAGCGGCCCTTTTTTTCCATGCTGAACGAGGGGTCGGTGATGCCGTCGGCCACGATTTTCTCACGCACTTTGATTTTGAGCACCCAGAACGATTTTCCGTCGTCATCGACGGCATAATTGAGGCGCATTCCGTCGAGGCCCTGGACCGAATAAAGTAACCCGCGCAGCGCATCCATGTATCTTTCGGGAACGCTGATCTGTGCGTTGATGCCCTCTTGGGCCACATAGATGCGCCCGAACACCAGCAGTTTTTCCAGCTCCCGGTAGAGGTGGTCGCGGAAACCCTTAGGATCGGGGATGGGGAAATAACGGTAAAAAGAAAGGGTTTTTCGCTTGTCGGTCTCGAGCATGAGTTTTTTCTTCAGCTCGGCCTGTGACACACGGTTGTGCAATACGGGCATGGTCGAACAATTTGATCCCTTACGGGAAATCTTTTAATGAAAGATTGGATGCTTGCAGGGCAAACCAAATCGGTGTAAAGATAGGGACGATTGTGTTCAAGGTTCAAAGTTCAAGGTTCAAAGTTCTCAATGCCAAAATTCCGTTGACCGGTTTAATGCAACTTCGCTCCCTGATCGGTGTTCCCAACGACCACTTTACGGGATAAAAGTAAACACCTGCATTCCTCCAATCCTTTAATCCTCAAATCCTGTGAATCCTGATTCAGACAAATTTATTTTCACGCAAAGGCGCCAAGGAATACACGCGAAGTCCGCGAAGAACAGGTCTTTGCCTTCGTGATGGTTATCCTAACCGAACACTTCATGGTAAATAGAGTAACACCGCGGCACAGGGCCGGAGCCCTGCGCCTGACAAACTTTTCGTTATCCTATAATCCTCAAATCCTGTGAATCCTGATCCAGACAAATTTATTTTCACGCAAAGGCGCCAAGGAATACAA
>JBIIDU010000037.1:0-13694 GCA_044238165.1 Ferruginibacter sp.
AGACTGAATTCATGCAGCCCTCTTGTCCTGTTTACCAGAATGTTACTGCCGCGGCAGTGAGCCGTCCCGAAGAAATCAAGGCCAATCTGATCAGGCAGCTCACCGGTGCCGTGCGCTGGACACAGAGCATACAGGCTATGATTGCCGACGGTGCCGGCCGATTCACCGAAGCGGGTCCGGGCAAAGTTTTGCAGGGGCTGGTACAGAAAATAGATAAGTCGGTGATTGTTGATGGTATCAGCTGATCATCATTGCCGATAAAATAAAGAAGGGTTGCAACTCATTGTCTGCAACCCTTCGCTTTTAGGTAAGGCCTTAATTGTTACTTGTTCAGGCGTTCAGTGTTTTCAGCACGTCATTCATGCTGCGCACGGCGTCGGCGCTTTTGTTGAAAGCAGCCTGCTCGGATTCATTTAGCTGGATGGTATGGATTTTTTCCCAGCCGTTTCTGCCGATGGTGACGGGCACTCCGAGGCAGATGTCGCGCTGTCCGTATTCGCCGTCGAGGGCCACGCAGCAGGTGAAGAGTTTTTTCTCGTCGCGCAGGATGGCTTCCACTAGGGCGGCACCGGCGGCTCCCGGGGCATACCAGGCCGATGTGCCAATCAGTGCGGTGAGGGTGGCACCACCCACCATGGTGTCTTTGACAATCTGTTCCTGTTGCTGGGCATTCAGGTAGCTGGTAACCGGAATGCTGTTCCAGGTGGCGGTACGGATGAGGGGAATCATCGTGGTGTCGCCATGGCCGCCGATGACCAGTGCGTTGAGGTCGGACGGGCTGCAACCCAGGTGTTTGCTCAACTGGTATTTAAAGCGGCTGCTGTCGAGCGTGCCACCCATACCGATGATACGGTGTTTGGGTAGTCCGGTGCTCTGCAGTGCCAGATAGGTCATGGTGTCCATGGGGTTGGATATCACGATGATGATGGCATCGGGCGAGTGTTTGAGGATGTTTTCGGCGACACCCTTGACGATGCCGGCATTCACACCGATCAGCTCCTCACGGGTCATACCGGGTTTACGGGGAAGCCCCGAAGTGATGACCACCACATCGCTGCCTGCGGTTTTGCTGTAATCGTTGGTACTGCCAGTGATATTGGTGTCGAAGCCTAGCAGGGTGGCGGTCTGCATCATGTCCTGCGCCTTGCCTTCGGCGATACCTTCTTTGATGTCGAGCAATACTAGTTCACGGCATAGCTCCTTGCGTGCGATGTTGTCGGCACAGGTGGCGCCAACGGCGCCCGCGCCTACTACGGTTACTTTCATATTAATTTGTTTTATTAAAATTGAACCGCAAAGTTATGACGTTGACTTGAGTTTCAAACGAGTGTTGTCCTGAGTTTCAAAGCAGGCTGTCCTGAGTTTTAAAGCAGGCTGTCCTGAGTTTGAAACGGGTGTTGTCCTGAGTTTGAAACTCAGGACAACAAAAATTCGACTTCAATCAATCCGCATTGTCTGCCTTCGGCATAATCTCGGGCACTACTGTATCGGTAATCCTCGGCCTTATCTACAATGCCGGCTTTGACCGGATTGTTATGGATATAATCGATTTTCTGCCTGGAAAATGAAGGGGTGACAAGTTGTATCGGATGGTTGTCTTGCTGCCAAAACTGGAAGTTTGTATTCCTGCTGTTTTTTTCGCCTGCCTGCCTGAAGATTTCAAGCATCCATTTTTTTCTGCTTTCACCCCGATGTTCAAGTATGGCTTTGAAGATCCGTTTGCTGGTGAATTTTTTGAAGTCGCGGAGAATGTCGCTCGTGTCGTTGTTCTTGGCACTGACAACCATGTGTATATGGTTGCTCATAAGGCACCAGGCATACAACACCAATCCCTTTTCCTTTTGGCAGTATCGGATGCTGTCAATTAATATGGTACAATAGTCAATTCTGGTAAAGACATCAGCCCACTCCATGACTGCGAACGTTATGAAATGGATGCCTTCTTTGTCCCGGATCTTATAACCGAAGATGCTCATGGAAGCAAAGCTGGATTTTTTTAGATAGCTATCCTGAGTTTAAAACTCAGGATAGCTCGCTTTAAAACTCAGGATAGCTCGCTTTAAAACTCAGGTTGACCCGGTAAAAAAACCGGCCACCAACCCAAATTTCCCATTTCGCCCCACTATTGTTACTTTCGCGCCGGAAAGCGATTGAACAAAAAAATCATCAAGAGATATGGCAACTACAGCAGACATGCGTTCCGGGCTGATCATCAAAGTGGATGGCAGCCTCTATTCCGTAATCGAATTCGGACAAAATAAAACCGCCCGGGCTGCGGCCAAGGTATGGGCCAAGCTCAAAGGGGTCGACAACAACCGCACCATCGAGCTCACCTGGAATAGTGGCGAAACCATTTACCCGGTCCGGGTTGAGAAGAAGCCTTTTCAGTTCCTGTATAAGGACGATACGGGCTTCAGCTTCATGGACAACGAGACGTTTGAGCAAATCACCGTTCCCGAAACCATGGTCGACGCTCCCAAATTCCTGAAAGAAGGCCAGGAAGTACAGGTGCTGATCAATGGCGAAACAGAACTCCCCATGGGCGTGGAACTGCCGGATAAGATCGTATTGCTGGTCACCTACAGCGAACCCGGCATGCGGGGCGACACCGCCACCAAAACCCTGAAGCCTGCAACCGTAGAAACCGGCGCCAATGTGAACGTGCCCCTCTTTGTAAATGAGGGGGAACTGATTCGGGTGAACACAAAAACCGGCGAATATGTGGAGCGGGTGAAGGAATAAATCTTAAAACGAGAGACCGGCTTCCAAAAGCCGGTTTTTTATTTTTGTATATTTTCCTGTTTTTTGAATTTTCAGGCCTTTTTCTCCCTTTTTTCCCTCATTTTTGCCCCGAAACTGGCCAATTTCGGTAAAAAACAGGTCTCCAATAAATTCGGCTAAACCTGTTTTCAACCCTCATCAAAACAAACCGCTTATATGGATATCAAGCAAATTCAGGAGTTGGTGAAACTCATCAATAAAACCAATATCGGGGAAATAACGATTGAAGAAAACGGCGTCAAAATCACCATCAAGCAGAAAAAAGAGCCTTCCCAGCATTTCACCGGCACGATGCCGACCCAGATGTTTGCCGCTCCTGCGCCTGCCCCTGCAGCCCCGGCTCCTGCAGCAGTTGCTCCCGCCGCCCCTGTATCTTCGGCACCGGCCCCTCAAAAAACGGATAAGTTGTTGACCATAAAAAGTCCGATGATCGGCACTTTCTACCGGCAAAGCGGTCCGGGCAAGCCCATCTTTGTGAATGTGGGCGATGAAATCGCACCCGGTAAGGTCGTATGTATCATCGAGGCCATGAAACTCTTCAATGAGATCGAAAGTGAAATCAGCGGACGCATCGTGAAAGTGCTTGTCGATGATGCCAGCCCGGTCGAATATGACCAGCCTCTATTTCTGGTCGAACCCCTTTAATCAGCAACGCACATGTTTAAAAAGATATTGATTGCCAACCGGGGTGAAATCGCCCTCCGCGTGATACGTACCTGCCGCGAGATGGGTATCAAGACCGTGGCGGTTTATTCCACCGCCGACAAGGACAGCCTGCATGTCAAGTTCGCAGACGAAGCCGTTTGCATTGGCAAGCCGGCGAGCATGGATTCCTATCTGAACATCCCCTTTATCATGGCGGCCGCGGAAATCACCAATGCCGATGCCATACACCCCGGTTACGGATTCCTGGCCGAAAACGCTCGGTTCGCGCAGATTTGTACCGAAACAGGAATCAAATTCATAGGTCCTACGCCCGATATGATCAACGCAATGGGCGACAAGATCACGGCCAAGCAAACCATGATTGCCGCCGGCGTTCCAGTGGTACCGGGTGTCGAGGGACTGCTGGAAAGCGTCGATCATGCGAAGGAATCGGCAAAAACTATCGGTTATCCCGTGATTCTCAAAGCCACGGCCGGTGGGGGAGGGAAGGGCATGCGGGTGGTCTGGAAAGAAGAGGACCTGGAAAAAGCCTACGACAATGCCCGGACGGAAGCGGCCGCCTCGTTCAAGAACGATGGTATTTACATGGAGAAATTCGTAGAAGAACCCCGGCATATCGAAATCCAGATCGCTGGCGACCAGTTCGGCAACGTCTGCCACCTTAGCGAACGCGACTGCAGTATCCAGCGCCGGCATCAGAAACTTGTGGAGGAATCGCCTTCCCCCTTTATGACTGCCGACTTGCGCGAGAAGATGGGAGAAGCGGCCATCAAAGCGGCAAAAGCCATCAACTACGAGAGCGTGGGCACGATCGAGTTCCTGGTCGACAAGCACCGCAACTTCTACTTCATGGAAATGAACACCCGCATACAGGTGGAACATTGTGTAACCGAGGAGGTGGTGAACTACGACCTGATCAAGGAACAGATCAAGATTGCCGCAGGACACAAGATCAGCGGTAAAAACTATTACCCCACGATGCATGCCATCGAATGCCGCATCAATGCCGAAGACCCCTACAATGATTTTCGGCCAAGTCCCGGCAAAATAACGGTACTGAACACACCGGGCGGTCATGGCGTTCGGGTCGACAGCCATGTGTATGCAGGCTATGTCATTTCCCCTTATTACGACAGCATGATCGGCAAACTCATCACCGTGGCACAAACCCGTGAAGAAGCCATCAACACCATGTACCGGGCCCTCAGCGAATATGTCGTCGAGGGTATCAAGACCACCATTCCTTTTCACCTGCAGCTGATGCAGAACGCCGATTTCCGGAGCGGGAACTTCACGACCAAGTTTCTGGAAAGTTTTGAAATGAAGAAATAGGAGTTTTAGTGCGGGTTTTAAACCGAAGAGGGGTATTACTTTGGGATGAAACGAGGTCTGTTTGTAAATTAAGCTCCACATAGGGGCCTGTTGTTTGTGGGAGCAATAATTTTTATCAGCTTCATTTTGCTTATCTTCATCAAAGCAATAATTCAAAAAAAAAGTAGCATGAAAAAACATCAACTCCTTGCCGCAATGATCCTGTTTTTGTGTTCTCACACTTTTGCCCAACAACCCGACAGTAAAGTCAATCATAATGTAGAAATCCGCGCAGGGCTGGGGGTGCTGACTATTCCGGAAATCGGCACCGGAGTAGCAGCCGCAGTTTCAGCAATTTTAGTGCCTGTAGGTTATACCGATATCAAGATTAATTCGGTTGTGCCGGCCATTCCTGTTTCCATTTTATTCAAACCCGACAACCGATTTAGTTATGGTGCCGACTTTATTATAAATAATATGTCTTCTGAATTCACCTATTCAAGCGGTCCGGCATATATTGTGAAATCTAACTTTTTCACCATCATGCTGAGGGGCGATTACCATTATGTGAATAACGGCAACTTCAAATTGTATGGAAGCGTAGCGGCAGGCCCCAGCTTTTTCAAGTCTACCAGCAGTTCGAACAGCAATACAACTTCTTCCACCAAATTAGGATATCATTTCACTCCGCTGGGCTTGCGATTCGGCGGTACATTCGCCGGATGGGCTGAACTGGGCATAGGATATCGGGGATTGTTGTCTGCCGGTCTGGCCTACCGTTTCTGATGATCCACACGTTTTGGCCAAGGTGAATATCATTCAATTCATCTTCTGGTAAAGCCTGTGTCGTATGTGCAATTTTACCGGTGAAAAATATGAAGGGAAAGCAACGGCCGTCGTGTCATCCAGTTCCCTCATTTTGCTTGAACGTCAAGCCTATAAATTTTTTATTTTGTTTGGGCTCTAGCCTATAATTTTAGGTTTTCCCTTACTAAAATAAAAAAAATGAGAAAAGCTTTATTAGTCTTTGCCGCGGTGATGTTTCTGATGGGTTCATGTAAAAAAGAATCCTCGACACCCACTTGTACCTTGTCTGCAGCCGCAATTTCCGGTAATTATAAATTGACGGCTGTATTGTATAAGGCGTCCTCCCTTGCGCAGGAGATCGATTTGTTTTTGCAATTTGACGCCTGTGAAAAAGACAATATTTACACGTTCAACCAGAATGGTACATACACCATTTCAGATGGCGCCGTAGCCTGCTCCCCGAGTGACGCTGATGGCGGGCTATGGTCACTGAATGGCAGCACAATGACTGTCGACGACGAGGGAGGACAAGTATCTGATTTTTCATGCAGCGGGTTTAAGGTCAAATTGATTAGTGATCCGGCAGTAGGGGAAACTGAAACATTGGTTTTTGTCCGGCAGTAATCCATTACTACATTTAAGCCTTATGCCGAACCATTCTTGAATGCGGTTCGGCATTTTTTTTACGCGCATCCTGAATTGCTGTTTTCTGAGGCGGTAACTGTAATTTTCATTTGTCATTCCGCATCTTCCCGTATTTTTATTTTGAAAAAAACCTGGTTAATCATGATAAAGCTTCTTTGTTTGTTACCTGCAACGTTCCTTTTGTTTGCCTGCAATTCAGCCAACACCGACCGCAAAGCCGATGTTGCCGACTCTCTTCGTCCGGATACTTCGGTCAAAACCAATCCGGCGGATACTACCCCGAACCTCAGTTCGGATTCAATGGCTCATGAAATTGCCATCCTGCATCTCGTAGTTGCCGATACCGGTGCCGATTACGACATGCTCGATAAAAAAATGGAAAGGCTGTCGCGGCAGTACAAAATGGAAATTGACCGGATGGACCGCTTCTACAACAGTAAAAAGAAGCTGATTGCGTTGCCCGAAAATCATTCCGACAAGCTTTATGCAGGTACCTATGTCCCCCGCCGTTTCCCCTCCGGAACGCTCAGCCTTGAATATTTGAAAACCTATCAGCCGGGTACAGGGGAAAAGACAATCGCGCTTGTGGCCGGAATTTTCGAGAAGGAACAATCGGCCGACAGTGTACTCGCCCTATTGCAGCAGGCCGAAAAGAAGGCATTCAAGCTGAAAGCGAATATCGACCTGGGCTGTATTCATTAGGATTCCGCGAATTATTGCAATCCATCCCTTTATGGGGGCACATCCTGCTCATGTCTTTTTCAAGCGAAATCATTGGCATGTACTTGGCCTGATTTCTGTGTAGCCATTTCCGCTGGGTTGAAGCAGGGTGTTGGGCTGCAGGGTCACCCGGGCCGCGCTGATGGTTAGTTGCGCGATTTGGCTGGCGGTAAATTGCAATGGGGCTATGGTTACGGCATCACGGGCCAATAGGAACTGGCGACCCGAAGTATAGCTGTGTGTGGTACTCAGGAGTAAGTTTTCGGGCGTGAGGCTGGAAGAGAGTTGCGAATCGTCTGCAATGAAGGTTCTGGCTCGATCGCCCTGACCTTCAGTGAAAACGTTTCTGCAGGGTCTTCGACCGTAGGCCATGATGTTGTTGGGTTGCATCTGATAGAAAAGGGTTTGACCCGAGCATTGTTGCGTTGCGGTGCCTGAATAATTGCACATCGCTGAGATGAAATCTCCGGTATCATATTCATCGGAATGGGGATCTGCCGGTGTGTCACAAAGAAGGTCTCCGTTCGTATCACAGTTACGACAGCTGCTGCGCGAGATGTTCTCAACGCCCCGGGCAGTTTCGAAGGTATGGAGCAGTCCCAGACAATGTCCCATTTCATGAGCCATGGTACTGATATTGCCCGTATCCAAAACGGCACTTCTTACTATGGAAAGGTAATTGTTTGGGATATCATAGGCGATTCCATTCAGGCTTCCGTCGCTATAGAATAAATTTCGGTGAACAAAAATGGTGATTCGGTCGTCCGCAATGTAGGGACTTAAGAGCGATTCGTCATTGTCGACATCCATGTCATTCAGATCGGTATTGTTCACCTGAACAATTTCCATCCGTATGAAACAGACCTGGTGATTTCGGTAAAATGCGCGCATGTTGTCAAACTGCCGCAGGATATTCGTGTCATCGGCTGCCCGGTTCGATCCGTCGGAGTCGGCAAAAACCACAAAGCGGACACGAAGGTTATAGGGGAGAGTGGCCAGCACGGGATTGGTCGCAATTTTTTGGGTAACCACCGTACTGTTTGGAATGCGGTAAGCTGGCCCGGGCCGGGTGATGCATTCCCTTTGTGCCGATACTTGTGCAATGTGGAATAGCAAGAGGATGCATCCGAAGAAGGTCGACAGAAATATTCGGTTCATGTGGTGTTTCATTTTAGGATTCATTCGTATTAACCTGTTTTACTGGTGGCACCTATAAGCTTTTTAGATTTCCATTAGGGCCGCATTATTCCAGGTCCCTTTTTTCCAGTTTTTTGATTCGCGATTCCAATTCAAGAATATAGAGGGTAAGCTCCTCCACTTTCTCGGTCAGCCTGCGCTGCATGTCGCCCACTTCGATGCCCTTTTTCTCTACTTCCGATGCTGATGGAATGTTCGGCAGGTGCTTGTTTTCCGCAATGAAAGTCCGCAGTTCTTCCAATCCGGGTTTCCGGTAATTTTCTTCAAACACATAATCGGGCCAGGCACTGGTAAGCTGTACCCTCAGCTCGGTACAGATGGCCTTCCCTGCTACGCCAAACAAATAACCATCGGGTACGGGCACATTGCCCACACGCACTGTGCCTCCGTCGTTTTGCAGCGCCAGGTTGGTAGCCGCTGTTCCGTTGCGGCACATGATTTCGTTGTTGTCCATAATCAGATTAAAACCGGTGGAGCTTCCCAGCATGATGAATCCGTTTGAAGTGGTGGCAAGGCCGGCATCCTGACCGCTGGGGATATGCAATCGGGCCTCGGGGTCAATGGTGGCAATGCCCATGTTTCCAGTCGGGGTTACACTTACCCGGTCGGCTCCATTGACCCGGATGATGGCTTTGCCGTTCGTGTTGCCCGATACGGTTCCCCATTTGGCATCATCACCGGTAACATTGATGAAACCCTTGGAAGAACTCGAAAGCCCCCCGCCGTAGAAACTGATCTGCGGGTTTAGTCCGGAAAGGCGCACCATTTCATTGTCTACATAAGAGGACAGATGCAGCCTGGCCAGGGGATTAGGGGTGCCGATCCCTACACTGTCTGTCGTGTATACCACTTCCCTGCCTGTGTTCAAGCTGCGTTGCCAGGTCCGCGAATCCACGACCGTTCGCCATTGACCGATTCCCCCGGCATTGAACATGAATTGCTGGTTGGTGGTGTCGTACATCAGCAAACCGCCACGGGCGTTTGTAATGTTGGAAATGGTACTGTTGCTGCTTCTCGGGAGCAGCAGCCCTTTCACGGTGCTGTTCACTTCGAGCATGGCACTCGGATGCGGGGTTGTTCCATTGGAGCTGATGGCAACCTGGGCATTGAGGACATTGGAATTGAAGCCGATTAATGTCAAAAAAATCAGCGATGAGCGTGTGAGCATGGCGGTTAGGTTTTGGATAAGGAAATTAGAATTTTTATTGTGAAACCAGTTGCAAGTGCGAAAAAAAATGTTCAAGTCAGGGAAAAGGTCTTCCACAGATGCATCGTTGGTAGCAGGTATTTTCGAAAAGTACCAAAGGGCATTGTTCCGTCAGAAAATGTTCTTATGGAAATGTATGTACGAGTATCCCTCTGCCTCAAAAAAGCAAGAACTGTCTTACGGTCATTGGAATCGTGGGTACAAGTGGCCGGAAACCCGGGAATCAGCCGCTCACCTATGGAGACATCAGCCTGAATATCCCGAGGGGCATTTGTATTAGGGGATGGTGGATGTGACCAAAAAGGTTCTGGTGTCGACATTCTGCACGACCCCCGAAAAATTGATATTGATCTTGTTGATGGATTCGATGGATCCGTATTTGGGAGCGAGGTAGTTCTGGATATCGCTTGTGAGGCCTGTGGCAGGAATGAGTGAACTGCTGATGCTGCTGTTCACCCGGGTCACATTGCTGTAAGTGACATTGTTCACCACCCGGCTTCCCCCTTTTTCGGCGATGGTGTAGTTGACGGTAATGGGTATGGGCAGGGGTACGTTGGGCACGGTCAGGTTGAACGACTGCGACCAGGTGGTTCCCACGGGCGCATCGCTTTTAAGATAGAGCAGCTCCAGCTGGGTGCCTCCTGTGACGGCTCCCCCAAGTCCCCGATACGTATAATACTCGCTGCCGGAATTGTTGTAATATTCGCTGGTGTTTCCGTTGGAATTTGTGAAAACATGGTAGCTGCGGGATCCGACAAGGGTGTCGCGGCTGGTGGAAGTGAGGGTATAGTTGGTGGTAGTGCCTCCGGGAGTATTGTCGGTCACCCGGTATTGCCAGGAAAGACCGGGGGCGAAACTCATAAAGATATCGGGGGGGGTGTTGTCATTGTTTTTTTTGCAGGAAAAGGCCGTACTCAGGAGCAGCAGCAGGGAAATCTTTGATAAAAATTTCATATTTGAAATGCTTTGAAGGGTAAATATCGGTTTTTTTCGCAGAATTTGAATTTTAAATCCCTATCTTTGCGCTCCAAAAAAATATGGCGAAGCAGGCACTTATCAAGCAGGACGGTATCATTCTGGAAGCGCTCAGCAACGCCATGTTCAAGGTGAAATTGGAAAACGGGCATGAAATCCTTGCCACGATTTCCGGAAAAATGAGGATGCATTACATCCGCATCCTTCCCGGAGACAAGGTAGGGGTTGAAATGAGCCCTTACGATCTCACCCGTGGAAGAATCATTTTCCGGTATAAGTAGTTCCGGACAGGTAATTGAAAAAAGTTAAAGCCATTAACCATGAAGGTAAAAGCCTCTATCAAGAAAAGAAGTGTTGATTGCAAGATTGTACGCCGCAAAGGTGTGCTTTTTGTCATCAACAAGAAGAATCCCCGCTTCAAACAGCGTCAGGGCTGATTTCCAAACATCCAAATTCGATAAACACAAAAACAATAAGAAAACATGGCGCGGATTGCCGGTATTGATTTACCCAAAAACAAAAGAGGCGAAATAGGACTCACCTATATCTACGGAATCGGAAATTCCACCGCCCGTTATATTCTTTCCAAGGCTGGCATCTCCTTCGACAGGAAAGTGCACGAATGGAATGACGATGAACAGACCGCTATCCGGAACATCATCAACAACGAGTTCAAAACCGAAGGCGCACTGCGCAGCGAAGTACAGCTTAATATCAAGCGTCTGCTCGACATTGCCTGCTACCGGGGTCTTCGTCACCGTAAGGGTCTGCCGCTCCGCGGCCAGCGTACCCGCACCAACAGCCGCACCCGTAAGGGCAAGCGCAAGACGGTTGCCGGTAAGAAGAAAGTGGCCAAGAAGTAATTAAGTTACCTTTTCCGGCTTGGCCGGACGGCATATAAAGGCTTCACGAAACCATTAAAACAACGCCGGATCGCACCGGAGCCTGCAGGAGGGTTGTTTTAAGTCCCGCAAGGGATTCATTGAAAAACGATCACCTATCAAACAGATTATGGCAAAAGCACAGGCCGGAAAAGCTGTCAGCGCTAAAGCGGCAGCGAAGAAAAGAAATGTGAAGGTCGACAGCTACGGCGACGCACACATTGTTGCAAGTTTCAACAACATCATCATCAGCCTGACCAACAAGAGCGGACAGGTGATTTCCTGGAGCAGCGCAGGAAAGATGGGCTTCAAGGGTAGTAAGAAAAATACGCCCTACGCCGCCCAGATGGCCTCTTCCGACGCCGCAAAAGTGGCTCTGGATGCGGGTCTGAAGCGCGTAGATGTGTTTGTGAAAGGTCCGGGCTCCGGCCGCGAAAGCGCCATCCGCGCACTCGCGCAGTCGGGCATCGAGGTCAACATGATCAAGGATGTGACGCCGCTTCCCCACAACGGATGCCGTCCTCCCAAGAAAAGAAGGGTATAACACCGGCCGTTGCCGGAAAACATATTGAATCGCCATACGGTTCATTTACACCAAAGGGTGGCTGATTAATTTTTTACGATTTTTTACCGATCAGTCCACCGTTTCAAAAAAAATCGAAATGAAATAAAACTATGGCAAGGTACACAGGTCCCAAGACCAAGATCTCCAGGATTTTTGGCGAACCCATCACGGGTAATGGAAAATGGCTCACCAAGAACAGCAACCCTCCGGGTATGCATGGAGCCAACCGCAAACGCAAGACACTGGGCGAATACGCCCTCCAGCTCCGCGAAAAGCAGAAAGCCAAGTACACTTACGGCTTGCTGGAAAAACAATTCCGCCGCACATTCGATGAAGCCGCCCGCCGCAAGGGCGTTACCGGTGAAAATCTGATCAAGCTGCTGGAAGCCCGGCTCGACAATACCGTGTTCCGCATGGGCTTCGCTCCCAGCCGTCAGGCCGCACGCCAGCTCGTGAGCCACAAGCACATCATGGTCGACGGGGATGTGGTGAACATTCCTTCCTATTCCCTGAAGCCCGGACAGGTCATCACGTTCAAGAATAAGAGCGCGGTCAACAGTTCCCTCACGGGCGCCGTTCGGGCCAAGAACAGCAAATTCAGCTGGCTCGATTTCAGCGAAACCGAAATGAAGGGCACGTTCATGGCATATCCCGAAAGGGAAAGCGTTCCGGAGAACATCCGCGAACAGCTGATCGTGGAACTGTACAGCAAGTAATCATGCATTTCCAGGGTTCCCCGGGGGGCCTTAAACCAAATACATCACAAAAAAACAAGTGTCGCATATGGGTATTCTCAATTTCGTAAAGCCAGACAAGATTGTTCTTCAGAAAGTAAACGATTTTGAAGCGCAGTTCGAATTCCGTCCGCTCGAGCCCGGTTACGGGGTCACCATCGGCAACGCCCTTCGCCGGGTGCTGCTCAATTCGCTGGAAGGGTACGCCATCATCGGCATCAATATCGTTGGCGCCGACCACGAGTTCGCCACCATCAAGGGAATCACGGAAGACGTTACCGAAATGATTCTCAACCTCAAGCAGGTTCGGTTCAAGCGGAAGGTCGACCACGAGATCGGAACAGAGAAGATATCCCTTTCCATCAAGAACAAAACCGAATTCACCGCCGGTATGATCGGTGATGCGTCTCCCGCTTTTGAAGTGATGAATCCCGGACTGGTGATTTGCGTGATGGACAGCAGCGCCAAACTCGACATCGAAATTACCATCGGCAAAGGCCGCGGTTATGTGCCTGCCGAAGAGCAGCGCGAGAAAAATTCCCATTTCGGTTACATCGCCATGGACGCCATCTACACACCGATCAAGAATGTGCGTTACAGCATCGAAAACACGCGTGTGGAACAGCGCACCGACTTCGAAAAGCTCATCATGGAAGTGGTTACCGACGGCACCATCCACCCCGAAGAGGCGGTGAAGCAGGCCAGCCGGATCCTCATACAGCACCTGATGATCATCACCGACGAAAACATCACCTTTGATACCAAGGAAGACAAGAAGGAAGACCTGGTGGATGAGCAGACCCTGCAACTCCGCAAAGTGCTGAAGACCCCGCTTGAAGACCTCGACCTTTCGGTACGCGCCTTCAACTGCCTCAAGGCCGCCAAGATCAATTCACTTAGCGAGCTGGTGCAGTATGAGCAGGAAGACCTAATGAAGTTCAGGAACTTCGGCCAGAAGTCGCTCAGCGAAATCGAGCAGGTGCTCAACGAGCGCGGACTCGGTTTCGGCATGGATCTCAGCAAACTGAAACTCGACGACGAATAAGCGTTAACGCCGAAAGGCACCCCATTTTATAAAAAGCAAGTACCCCGCAATTCCTGACACGGTGCGGGGGAATCTAAAACTAAAGTCATGCGTCACGGAAACAAAAACAACAACCTCAGCAGAACGGCTTCTCACCGCCGTGCGCTGATGATGAACCTGG
>JBIIDU010000242.1:0-3873 GCA_044238165.1 Ferruginibacter sp.
GGGTGGCCATCAATGTCAAATCGAAATAAGCCGGCTCAATAAACCGGCAGGGAGGGAACGCGTGGATCTATGCGTTCCCTTTTTATTTGTCCGCACTGTTCGTGTATTTTCCCTTAATCGTTAATTTAGACCTCAACTTAATAACATGCCATCCAATTCCCCGAACAGGAATGAAGCGTTGAGCGCGGCCGACAAGGAATTTGAAAACAAAATCCGTCCTGCCGGCATGGCTGAGTTCACCGGGCAGGAACAAACCATCGAAAACCTGCGCATCTTCATCAAAGCGGCAAAAATCCGTGGTGAAGCGCTCGACCATGTGTTGTTTCACGGCCCGCCGGGTCTCGGTAAAACAACGCTGAGCCGGATTGTAGCGAATGAGCTGGGGGTGCAGATCCGCGAAACCAGCGGACCGGTAATTGAGAAACCCGGCGACCTGGCGGGCCTGCTCACCGGACTAGAACCCAATGATGTGTTGTTTATCGATGAAATACACCGCCTCAGCACCGTAGTTGAAGAATACCTCTATGCCGCCATGGAGGATTTCCGGATTGACATCATGATCGACAGCGGCCCCAGCGCCCGCAGCGTGCAGATCAACCTCAATCCTTTCACGCTGATCGGCGCTACCACCCGCAGCGGTCTGCTTACGGCACCGTTGTTGTCGCGCTTTGGCATCCGTTCGCGGCTGGAATATTACAATGCTGTCACCCTGCAGCGTATCATCGAGCGCAGTGCAGGAATCCTGCAAACCGAAATCAGTACAGAAGCTGCGGCGGAAATAGCACGTCGTAGCCGGGGAACACCCCGCATCGCAAACAGCCTGCTCCGTCGGGTGCGCGATTTTGCCCAGGTGCTCAACGATGGCGCCATCGATCTGGGCATCACACAGCATGCCCTGAAGGCGCTCAATGTGGATGAGCACGGACTCGACGACATGGACAACCGCATCCTCAATGCCATCATCGATAAGTTCAAGGGAGGCCCCGTAGGAATCACTACCATTGCCACGGCCGTGGGCGAAGAGGCCGGCACGCTCGAGGAAGTGTACGAACCCTTTCTAATTCAGGAAGGTTTTTTACAACGGACTCCGCGGGGGCGCGAAGCTACTGCAAAGGCCTATGAGCACCTGGGAAAGTCACTGAAGAAAGGAAACGGAGGAACTCTTTTTGATTGATGGGGCGAAGCCGTTCAACAGTTCAATGTTCAAAAGTTCAATGATCACTTCGTAGAAGACTTTTTCTCAGCAATGTCTCTTTGTAAAGCCTTGCCTGCTTACAAACCCATGAGTAAGAGACGTTGCTGGGAAGTGAGAGGAGTTTTACGCAAAGACCGCCAAGACGCAAAGTTCTCGAAGAAGAGAAGGGAAGGAAAATCAATTTCGATAGGCAGCTATTATCAGCGAGAACAAAATCCTATAATCCTGAAATCCTGTGAATCCTGATTCAGACAAGAAAAAGTTTCAAATGTTTCAGGGGTTCAAGAGGTTTGAGCCCTATTCAATCCCCCGAAGGGGGACTTGGGCCATCCTTGTTTTGCGACGATGCTTTTAATGGAAAAGAAGTCGGTCGTTTGCCCATTTACCATCTTATCAACTTACCGTGTGACCAGCCGGAATCCGTTGCCGTGGATGTTCACAATTTCGATGCGGTCGTTTTCCTTCAGGTATTTTCTAAGTTTCGCAATGTATACGTCCATGCTGCGGCCGTTGAAATAAGTATCACTGCCCCATATCCTTTTAAGTGCCATTTCGCGCGGCAGCAGATCGTTCCTGTATTCACAGAGCATGCGCAGTAACTGGCTTTCCTTGGGCGAGAGGGTGATGGTATTTCCCTGTACGGTCAATGCCCGCAAACGGGGATTGAAATGATATCCCGCCAGGTCATATTCGGCGTTCTCCACATCGCGATGCAGTTCCTCATTGCGTTTGAGGATCACTTTGATCTTATGGAGCAGTACTTCGCTGTCGAAGGGCTTGGTGATATAGTCGTCGGCCCCCAACTTGTAACCCTGGATGATGTCCTCCTTCATGGTTTTGGCTGAAAGAAAGAAAAGAGGCACGTCGGGGTTGATGTCGCGGATGGCTTCGGCCAGCGCGAAACCGTCCATATTGGGCATCATCACATCCAGTAGGCATAGGTCGAATTTTTCGCGCTGGAATGCTGCAAGTCCGAGACGGCCGTCTCGTTCCAGAACGATGTCGTAGTCGTTGAGTTCGAGATAGTTTTTGAGCACCGCGCCCAGGTTGGCATCGTCCTCGCAGATGAGTATTTTGGGTTTTGCAGCTTCCATGGCTTTAGTTTTGTCACAAATTAACGGAATTGGTATTATCACCTTCCGCCTTCCGCCTAATTTTTTGTTAAAGGCGTATCTTGTGTAAAATTTCAGTCATGCAGGAATCTAAAAGCACGGCATCGGCCGGAACCGCAGGCGGAATCATGAAGGCGTTCCGGCGCATCTTTCTTTTCATTTTTTTATCGTTGTTGCTACTGGGCGGCACCTGGTTCTGGTGGAAGCATTACTATGTTTTCGGCGAAGGCGTCAAATCTGGTGAATTGAATTACCTGGTCAAAAAAGGCAACTTGTTCAAAACCTACGAAGGGAAGCTCATTCAAAGCGGATTTCGTTCCGGAACCACGGGAGCCATCCAGTCATACGAATTTGAATTTTCCGTGGCCAACGACAGTATCGCCAATGTGCTGATGCTGCACAGCGGGGGGCACTTCGACCTGCATTACCGCGAATACAAAGCTGCTCTTCCCTGGCGCGGTTACAGCCGTTATGTGGTGGACCGTATTGTAAAGATGGATCAGGTAGGCAACTAATGTTCCGCCGCCTGCAATAGGTAAACTACCGGCCTTTTGTGCAGTTCCGGCTCCTGCTTCTTCCACTCATTTACCGTAAGGGTGCGCACGAACTCCTGAGCGCCGGTGAGGTCGGCGGCAATACATATCCTTGTTGTTCCCGAGCAGTTTTCGCGGATTGCCTGAAACAAGGCCTTGTTCCGGTAGGGCGTTTCAATGAAAATACAGGTGCTGCCCTCCCTCTGCGATTGGGCTTCCATATTTCGCAGCGCTTTGTTGCGGGCAGGCCCGTCAATCGGCAGATAACCGAAAAAACTGAACCGCTGCCCGTTCATGCCGCTTGCCATCAGTGCCAGCAGCAGCGCACTCGGACCCGAGAGGGGCTTCACCCGGACACCCGACTGATGGGCAAATTCCACCAACTGCTGGCCGGGATCCGCTACACCCGGACATCCGGCTTCGCTGACGATGGCTATCTGTTTTTCCTCTCGCAGCATCTGTTTGAACAGGGCCGGCTGATCCTTGTCGCTATTGTTGATTTCATGCCATTCGAAACGGTCGATGATGATGGAGGGGTCAATGGCCTTGAAAAAACGGCGGGTGGTCCGTATGCTTTCGGCGAATATCACATCGCATTCATGTATGGCCGAAAGTACGGAGGGTGAGATGCTAGCTGCAGCGTCCTCCGCCAGCAGCGACGGTACCAGATAAACCGTAGCGGGCATAGTCAACTTTTTTTACTTTTATAAAAACTGATGGTGGCGGCAATGACGGCGTAGCTGGGCGCCAGCAGCCAGCCGATGAAGAACACAAGATGCATCAGGTAGAATACGATGCCGTTGCCGATTGCCAGTCCGCGGTGCTTGCCGACAAATTCGATGCTTTCGGCAGGAGTGAACTGCTTCCGCTCGCAGGTATAATCCAGCATGGAAAATCCGAGATAATAGCACTCCACCAGCAGGGCGATCAGGGGGGTGAACCAGCCAACCAGCGGAATGAAGGAAAGCAGAAGAATGGAGATGATATAAACGGTCTGCCAGAGGGCGTTGCGTAGCGCCAGCCGGATTCCCCG
>JBIIDU010000038.1:0-13521 GCA_044238165.1 Ferruginibacter sp.
GGAGCATCGCAGGCACTCTCCATTCCAGCAACCGGAAGCAACACAACCTCTACCATTACCGTTGGTTCTGATGATGGTGTGACGTTAGGATCTACAGGTGGAGTTAGCTTTACAGCTTATGGCGGTGGCGCAACTGCGCCGTTGACAATAGGAGGCGCATCAGCGGGGGCTCTGGCATTGAATTCTGCCCCGGTTACCGTTACAACAACATCTGCACTTGCAGTAGGTACCTATACGCTGATTGCCAAGTCGGGTTCGGCAACAGGTGTTTCAGGAACTCCGGGTGCTTTAACGGTGAGTGGTTCTGGATTGACCGCAGGGGCTGTTGGTACGTTGTCTGTTTCCAGCGGTCAGTTAATTCTCACTGTGCTTGTTGCTCCCACCATAACTACGACCGTGGCGCCCAATACCATCACTCATAACAGCGCATCAAGCGGGGGGCAAACCATTACCGGGGGTAGCATTACTGCCAAAGGCGTAGTTTGGAATACGACTACTGCGCCAACAGTAGCCCTTACCACCAAAACCAATGATGGCACAGGTACGGGCGATTTTACGTCTTCCCTGTCTTCTCTCTCTCCTGAAACACTTTATTATGTAAGGGCCTATGTCACCAATGCGGCCGGCACGGGTTATGGAGATGAGAAACCCTTCCGCACCTTGTCGGCCCCGGTTTCGGCCCAAGCCAGCGGGTTCAGTGCAACGGCTACTTCCTCCAGCAATATCGATCTGAGCTGGACCGGAGCAACCTTCCCCGGAAGTGGTGCTACAGCCAGCGGGTACATCCTGTTACGTGCCATCAGTCCTAATACACCTTCACTGGGTAATGCAAATGGTGCTGCGCCTACAGCCGGTGCCAATACCACCATCGTATCTTCTTCCATTGCCAACAATGCCACCAGCTTCAGCAACAGTGGCCTGGCGTCATCAACTACTTACAACTATATCCTGGTTCCCTTCACCTGGGACGGCACCAATGCAAGCACGTATAACTATCTGACGGCATCGGCTCCAACCGGAAACGCTACAACCCAGTCGGGTACAACACCTCCGGTGCTAACCACTTCAGCGGCCACCTCGGTAACCGCCACTTCAGCAGCCCTGAACGGGGATATTACTTCTGATGGCGGGGGAAGTGTAACAGCGAGAGGATTTGTTTACAGTACCTCGGATAACACACCCACTATTGGTGAAGGTGGTGTAACCGATCAATCCTCCGGATCAGGAACGGGTACGTATAGCTCCGGCGTTTCTTCCTTAACACCTAATGCTACCTATTACTTTCAGGCTTACGCAACAAACAGTTCAGGGACCAGTTACGGCGGTGTGCTTTCATTTGCCACACCAAAGGCCGAGCCTGCGGCACAGCCCACCTCACTTGTATTCAGTTCAATCACAACTTCATCATTCAATACGGCTTTCACAGCCGCTTCGGGTAGCCCTGATGGATACATCGTTATCCGCAGCACATCCTCTTCACTTTCGGCCAATCCGGCAGACGGCACTACCTATACTGCGGGTAACAGTCTGGGTGGCGGAACAATACTGAGTGTTGGAACCACCATTTCCGGAATAGCGAGCAGCTCGCTCAGTTCCGGAACCACTTATTACGTATTCGTATTCGCTTACAACAACAGCAGTACCAACATCGATTACCTGACCACCGCACCGCTTAGCAGCAGTGTTATCACTTTGACATCAGCCCCTTCCGCCCCTTCATTCAGCTCAATAACCAATACTACGGCCACTGTGAGCTGGTCGGCTGTGACTGGCGCTGACGATTACAGACTGGATGTTTCCGTTTCTTCCACATTTGCCAGTTTTGTATCGGGTTATCAAGACCTGACTGTATCCGGTACGAGTCAGTCGGTTACCGGGCTTTCTCCGAATACGCTCTATTATGCCCGTGTACGTGCGGTGAATGCCTCCGGTGCTTCCTCCAGTTCTTCCAACGGCAGTGCAGCCACCCTGCAAAACGCGCCTACTGTAGGTTCTGGTTCCGGAGCTACTTCCAGCGCAATTACCGCCAACTGGACGGCACCTGCCGGTGGAGGTGCAGCAACATTCACCTACACTGTTGAACTCTCTACCAACGCCGCCGATTTCACCACACCTGTTGCCACAAACTCCAATATCGCTTCCGGTACTCTTTCAAGCACATTCTCCGGCCTGACACAAGGCACCACCTACTACTATCGCGTAAGGGCCGTAAACGCAAGCGGAGCTTCCGATTGGTCAGCCGTCAGCACGGGATATGCAACATTGGCCACCACCATTTCCATTTCAACATTGGGTACAGCGGTTACGGAAAATTTCAATGGTATGGGGACTTCCGGCACGGCTTCTACACCTACGGGCCTCCGGATTGGTACTGACTTCACTTCGGCCAGTTCCGCCACCACCCTGACTTATGGAAACTCAGGATCAGGCATTGTGACCAGCAGCAGCTCGGGTGGTGCCATTAACTGGGCCGATGGAGTAGCAGGCTCGGCCACTGACCGCGCCCTTGGCTTCCTTACCACAGGATCTTACACTTCACCTAGATCAATTATTTGTGCATTCACAAACAATACCGGTTCAGCCATCACCAATCTTCAGCTTAGCTGGGATTATGAGAAATATCGCTCGGGTACCCGCGCCATCGACTGGACATTCTTCCACGGAAACAACTCAACTGCTACTACCGCTGCATCCGGCGGTGACCAGTCCTATGCGGCTGATGCCAACACCACTACGGTTTTCTCTCCCTCGTCGGATATTGCCAAGGCTGTTACACTAACCGGACTCAATATTGCTGATGGTGCTACCTATTATCTGCGCTGGACCTACACTGGCGTAGGTGGAAGCACCAATTCGCAGGGACTGGCCATCGATGATTTAAGCATCAAGGCTTGCGGCACCGTAAGTGCGCCCACTGCCGAAAATCAAAGCTTCTGTTCCGCGACAAGCTCTACCATTGCGAGCCTGTCGGCCACCGGTTCAGGCATCCAATGGTACGCGGCCAGTTCCGGCGGTACAGCACTCAGTACTTCGGAAGCGCTTGTAAGCAATGCCATCTATTACGCAACACAGACCGTGGGAGGTTGTGAAAGCCAGACGAGAACTGCGGTGACGGTAACCATCAACACCAATCCTTCGGTACCCACCGGCAGTGCCACGCAGACATTCTGTTCGTCTTCTTCGCCCACCGTTTCCTCGCTGACCGCCACCGGAACCAACATACAGTGGTATGCAGCTTCTAGCGGTGGATCAGCGCTCAGCAGTTCTACTGACCTGGAGAACACTACTACCTACCACGCCACTCAGACCGTGAACGGATGTGAAAGCCAGACACGGCTGGCTGTTACTGCACAAGTGTATGGTAACGGCACATGGCTGGGTACTACCAGCACCGACTGGAATACATCCGCCAACTGGTGTGGCGGGGTGCCAACCTCCTCCACCAACGTGGTTATTCCTTCAGGAGCTTCAAACTATCCCGACCTAAGCACCGGAGCAGATGGCGTTGCCAACAGTATCACCATCAATAGCGGCGGATCGCTCACCATGGGTGGTTCAGAGTCACTGACCATTTCTTCCGGAGGCAGCTTTACCAATAATGGCACTTTCACTGCCGGTGCCAGTACTGCTGTGATTTTTGGTGGAACAGGCAGCATCACAGGTACGGTAAGTTTCAACAATGTAACCGCATCCGGAACCCTGACTCCAAGTGTTGCTTCGACCATCAACGGCATTCTGACGTTGAACAGCGGTGGATCTATTGCTACAAATAGCCCGATTTTTGGAGCATCTTCAACCTTGCAATACAATTATGGCGGCGGATTCGGTTCACGCCGTAATCAGTCTGTTGAGTGGCCTTCCACCAATGGCCCGGCCAACCTCAGCATCACCAACGGAAGCTGGATTCAACTCACCGGAAACCGGAGCTTGACGGGTAATGCCACTATCACCAATGGCGCCCTTCAGGCAAGTGGCGGACGCACACTCACCATGAATGGCGGTACACAAACCATCACGGTAAGTAACAGTTCGGGCGGTGCGATTTACGGCACCGACAACGGATTCGGTAACGACCTGACCCTCTCCATTGCCAGCGGCTCGACCACCACCTTCACCGGTGATGCCACTACCAGCGGCGATGATGAGAAGAAATTCGTGGCCATCAACGTGGATGCGGGCGGAACCTTGGCGCTTTCCAGAGGTATTCTTTGCAAATACGGCTCATTCAACGTGAACGGAACACTGCAAATCAACTCAAACGGATATGTGCAAAGTACATCGGGTGCAGCCCCCACCTACGGATCCGCTTCAACCCTGGTTTATAATTCGGGCGGCAGTTATGGATGCGGATTGGAATGGAGCGCTACCACCGGAGCCGGCTATCCAAACAATATTACCCTTCAGAACAATACCACACTCAATGTGGTGAACGGAGCCAATTCCTTTAAGCGCGCAGCAGGCAACCTTACGGTGAATTCGGGCAGCACGTTCTCAATTGCCGACCTGACGGTGGGCAGCTCCGGAGTGGGCGTGGAGTTCCTGGGCAGTATTACCAACAACGGAACCATTTCCATGACCGGTACCACCGATGAGCGCTTGAAATGTGCCAACTTCACCAACTCTGCTACGGGTGCAACCACATTGTCCCCCACAGGGGGCGGTGACCTGGAGGTTACCGGAAATGTGTTAGATAATGGCTCTTTCAACTCCAATACCCGGGCCATCTTCTTTACTGGCACCGGTATTCAGGATATCAGTGGATCCGGAACGTTCAATATCGACTATGTCGTTTCACAAAAATCAACCGGCAGCATACGCATGCTCAGTAATCTCCTTTGCGAAGGGCCCAATGGCGGTAATGCGATGACGCTTACCAGTTCAACAGACATACTCGATCTGAACGGATACATACTCACTTTGGGTAAAGCAAGCGTGGCCTCCGGCATTTCCGGAAGCGGTTTGATTCGCGGCAGCAACACCAGCAGCATGATCATCAACGGTACCGGAGCTCTGGGTACGCTCAGGTTTGAAAATGGAAACCGCAGTCTTGCCGGCCTTACGGTAAACAGAACAAGTGCCGGTTCTGTGACGCTGGGCACCGATCTGACGGTGGGGTCCGCACTCACGCTTACAGACGGTGTGCTCAATGTGGGTAGCAACAATCTTTCGGTAGCCGGAACTGTTGCCCGAACTTCGGGTACCATCAACGCTGCTTCCGGCACAGCCACCTTCAACGGCGGCAGCGCCCAGACGGTTCCGACAGGACTCTTCGCCTCCGGTACGGTAAGCAACCTCACCGTACCCAACAACGGGGGTGTTTCTTTCAGTGAGAACTTGACCGTAACCGGTAACCTGACGGTGAACGGCCTTTTCATACCTGCAGCCGAGTCAGTAGTGAGCGGTGCCGGTAACCTTACGGGCACAGGTACCATCCGTGTTACCAGAGCTACCGGAACGGACGACCTGAGCGGACAATACACATTGAACCGCACGCTGACCAATTTGACGGCTGAATTCGCCGGAACCTCAGCGCAGGGCATAGCTGCAGCCACACTCGGTGGGCTGAAGTTGAACAACAGCAACGGACTCAGCCTTGGCGGTAATGTGACCGTGAACGGCGGAGCGGATTTCACCTCCGGCAACCTGAGCATAGGAGCCAACACGCTAACCATCGGTGGAGCGGTAAGCCGCACCTCCGGCAACTTTGTGGGCGGTGCCACCAGCAGCCTCACACTGAACGGAACAGCCGGAGATATCTTCTTCCAGTCGGGCGGCAGCAGCAATTCGCTCAAGGCCCTTACTTTGGGCGCTTCGGGTACAGCCACACTCGGCAACGATTTGAATATTGTGGCCAATGACGGTAGCGGCAACGAAGGTGTTGTTACTGTCAATTCCACCAGCGGCGGCCTGAATACCGGTGGATTCCTGACACTCAAGTCTGCTTCAAACGGAACAGCCCGTGTAGCTGCAGGCCGTACTTCCGGCGGGTATATCACCGGTGCTGTGTCGGTTGAGCGGTTTATTCCCCAGAACTCCACCAAGAGCTGGCGTTTGCTGGCGGCCAATACGCAAGGCCAGTCCATCAATGCCGCCTGGCAGGAAGGTCAGGCGGGCGTAAATGCTAACTCAACTCCTGGATATGGTATTATGATTACCGGTCAGGCGGTTGACGATGCCGACGCCATTTCTAAGGGCTTAGATAAAAAGACACCGGGGTATTCCGTGCTGCGTTATGTGCCTGAATCAGATGCCCTGTGGGGTGTGGAAAACACGCTCAATACAAATATTAATGATTATTCCGGATACTTTGTCTTCATCCGTGGTGACCGCGCCAACGGAGGTTCCTTCGGATCCGGAGCTCCCAACAGCAACACTACGTTGCGGAGCAAGGGCTCGCTCTTTACCGGCAACCAGTCATCTATCACCATCCCTTCAGGTCAGTCTGCTCTGATTGGCAATCCGTACCCGTCACGAATCGACCTGAGGAATGTTGCTGTCGGTTCCGGTGTTGTGAACGCCTTCCAGGTTTGGGATCCCAAGTTGTCGGGCAGTTATGGGCTGGGCGCGTTTCAGACATTGGCATGGAACGGATCGAACTATACCATTACACCGGGTGGAGGAACCTACGGTAGCAGCGGCTCGGTTCAGAATTTCATCGAGAGTGGCTCTGCCTTCTTCATGGAATCGGCAAGCAGCAGCAACAATACCGTAACCATTACGGAAAGTTCCAAGGCATCGGGTAGTAGTGTGGTGAACCGTCCAACCAATCCGGCTTCGGTGAATCCTTCGTTGATCACCAATCTGTATGCGATCAACTCGGACGTCAATACCGAGTTGGCAGACGGTAATCGTATTGATTATGCCTATTCCTATAGCAATGCCAAGGACGTGCTGGATGTAAGAAAGAATTACAATTTCGGGGAGAACCTGGGTCTGTTCAGCAACAATGTGGACCTGGTGGTGGAACGCCGGGCCCTGCCTGCGGCAACAGACACCATCTTCTATAACATGAGCGGCCTGAAGCGCATTTCCTACCGGCTCGACTTCATTGCTGCGGAACTCGCAGGAACCGGTCTGGTCGCAGTGCTGGAAGACACTTACCTGAACACTTCCACACCGATCAGTCTGGTGGATGCCACTTCTTACAATTTCGCAGTGGATGCCAATGCAGGTTCATCGAATGCTCGACGCTTCCGGATCGTTTTCCGCCCGCAGGCGCCGCTGCCGGTGACCCTCCGCAGCGTAAGAGCCTGGCAGCAGCAGTCCGATATCAAAGTTGAATGGACGGTTGCCAACCAGCTCAATATCCAGCGCTACGTGGTAGAAAAATCAGTTGACGGCCGCAGTTTCAGTGCTGTGGGTAATGTGACTGCCACCGGCAATAACCGTGCTGAAATAACCTATAACTGGCTTGATGTTCAGGCGGTTCAGGGCGCCAACTACTACCGTATCCGTTCCATTGGCAGCGATGGTGCCTTCAGCATCAGTTCTGTAGTCAAGGTAGTGTTCGGTAAGTCGGCCCCGGCGGTTTCGGTCTATCCCAATCCGGTTGAAGGCGGTCAGATGAATCTTAATTTTTCAAACATGAAAGCCGGAACTTATCAGGTGCGGTTGGTTAATTCTCTCGGCCAGATAACATCTGTTAATAAAATTTCACACAACGGAGGAACTTCGGTTCAAATTATTGCATTACCTTCGCAGCTAACTACAGGTGCGTATAGTTTGGAAGTGATTGCTCCGGATAACAATAGGTACCTGCAACAAATCAACCTAAAGTAAACTAACCCTAAAATGATTACCAGGAAGAGCGACATAACTCGTGTTGGAATGAGAAAGACTGCTTTTTGTCTGTTGGTGTTCGCTTGCCTCAGTACCGGCTCATATGCCCAAGAATTGCAACAGGAGGAGCAGCAGACTCAGAATGGTTTCAGCCCTCGTGAGGAGACGACCCCGCCGGCTCAAAACCCAATCACTATTGGCGGTGGCATGTGGGGTCAGCAAAATCCTGACCAGGAGGCCAATCCTCAGTCCAATGGTACTAACAGCGAGGATGTCAACACCGATGCGGAGGGTACAGGAGGGGCAACTGCCCCTTCACCGGGAAGGGGCGGCATCCGCCGTACCACAACCGTAGGCGGTGTGACCCGGGAGGCTGCGGGAACCAATCCGGCCGGAAATCCGGATGAAGTGCCCTTCGATGACAACATGAATCTGGTTTTTCTTATTTCAGGAATGGCATTCGCTTTCATCATCATGCGCAAAAAGCTTATGACCAATAAGACATCTGTACGCTCCTAACTTTTCTGATAGGATAACTCTTCAAAAAGTACCCCTCAAAAGGGGTACTTTTTTTATCCCCCTCGGGGGATAGAGGGGTGTCAAACCTTGAACTTTTGAACCATTGAACGTTGAACTTTTTTTGTCTGAATCAGGATGCACAGGATTACAGGATTTCGAGGATTGCGTTTATCGAGGAATCGGGATGATCTGCTTCCCCCTTGGCGGGATCGAGGGGGCAAAAAGAAAGTGATAAGTGTATAATTTTAAATGTTGAATTGTCTCGATGCTCCCTTCTCAGCAGATGGTTCTCCACAGCAGCAGGGCATGGCGTTTGCGCGGGAGCCGGCTAAATTGTCTGAACACGATTAAAGGATTTCGTGATTATCGGGATTTTTCTTACGACTGCTGATTACGCTGATTGAAGGATTTCGCGGATTGACTTTTCTAATGAACGAGGATGATCTACTTCCCCCTTGGGGGGATCGAGGGGGCAAAAAGAAAGTGATAAGTGTTGAGTGATAAATGTTGAATTTTCTCGATGCACCCTTCTCAGCAGAGGGGTATCCAAAGCAGGGCATAGCGTTTACGCGGGAGCCGGCTAAATTGTCTGAACACGATTAAAGGATTTCGGGATTACCGGGATTTTTTTGCAGATGGTATTTCCCTCATCGGAACCAACCTTTCAAACCTTTTGAAACTGAAACCTTTGAAACTTTTCTTGTCTGAACACGATTTAAGGATTTCAGGATTACCAGGATTTTTCTTACGACCGCTGATTACGCTGATTGAAGGATTTCGTGGATTTCCTTTATCGAGGAATCGGGATGATCTGCTTCCCCCTTCGGGGGATTGAGGGGGTCAAACCTTGAACCATTGAACGTTGAACCTTGAACTTTTTTGTCTGAATCAGGATGCATAGGATTACAGGATTTCGCAGATTGCCTTTACCGGGGAACCGGGATGATCTGCTTCCCCCTTCGGGGGATCGAGTGGCTCAAACCTTGAACTTTTGAACCATTGAACGTTGAACGTTTTTCTCGCTTCTGAAGCACACCTAACAAAAAGGCCACCTGTGGAAAAAGGCGGCCCGTTTGGAGTTTTCTTGTTTTCTGATGAGGTTACTCTTTAACCAATATCTGGGTTTGGGAATTATGATTTTTGTCCGTCAGCCTCAGGGCATAAACACCCCTGCCAAGTTGGTTGCCGAATTCGGTTACGGGGTTGTTGATTATGATCGATGCCACTGTCTGGCCCTGCGAATTGATCAGCCGGGCGGTGGCAGGCAATGCAACCGGATTGACTTGTATTTTGAAACTGTTTCGGCTGGGGTTGGGGAAGATGCCGCCGAATGAATTACCCATTCCGATTTTAACCGACTTGATAGCGGAGTAGGAAACATCGCCTGTACCGTCCTGATACCTGATCCGGTAACGGATATTGCCGGAGCCCGCCGACAAATCGGTGTATTGGTAACGCTGGGCGTAACCACCGCGGGCATTGATGGTGCTGATGTCTGTAAACGCCGCTTCGCCCTCACTTCTCTGCACGGTATAGGTAACGTTACGCGTATCGGTAGCTGCCGTCCAGCTAATAACAGGAGCCCTGCCGTTTCCGGAGCTGGCGGTAAAATCGGTAAGGGTTATCGGTAATACACCCAGATATACAATTACGCAGCCGCTGGTGGCTCCGGGAAGTGTTGATGCAAATACTAGCGGAATATTGCAGGGAACACAAACGAAGGCATTCCCCACCCCCGAACCACCCAGTACGCCCGGGATTGCCACTGAGGTAATTATTGAAAGGGGATCGCCACCGTAGATATTCACCAATACACCCTCAGGCCAATCCCTTAGCAATACGCCACACCCATCGGGGCACTGGGGATAGACACTCGCAAAAGCGAGAGCGTTGGGTGGGCATTGACTTTTGACAGCCCCGCTAAGGGTGATGAACAAAAGTGCAGTTAGAAGATACTTTTTCATGACAGTTTAGGATTGATAGAGTTTGTTCGTTCGGATTTTATGTACCGAGTTTGTAATCGTAACTAGAAATCTTAACTTGATTACCAGTAAGCGAGTAAAAGTAAAGTTCCCAATAAAAAGTTCTTCACTTTTTTTGTTAACCTATGTGGATAAGTGTGGAAAACTAGGTTATTATCCACAAAATCGATGTTGGAGGAATCTACCGTGCAGTCCGATTACAGAATCAGAGGAGGCAACCCGGGGTATTGAAAGGCCGCAATAGGATTTGCCGATAGCCGAAAGTCCTTGTTTACAGTATATGCGTCCAGTTTTTCCTCTGGAACCTGATAATTGGCTATTTCTTCAATTTGCTGTTCGTTGAGCGATTCATCAAGCCATTCCTTTGCCTTTTCTGAATCGAATAGGGTTGGCTGGCGTTCTTTTGTGTTGTGGATAAGCCGCATCAGGCTGTTTGCGGCGGTAGTTACCACCGCAAACGTACCTATGATTTCCCCTGTGGAGCGGTCGGTCCAGTTTTGCCAGATGCCTGCCAGATAGAAGACAGACTTATCCTTCATGCCGATAACATAAGGATATGCCATGGGTTTCGCAGCGCCTTGTTGCTTGTAATGGCGCCATTCAAAGAAGTGGGTGACAGGAATCAGGCAACGCCGTTTTCGTGCTGCCGGTCCGAACATTTTGCTGCGCAGCAAGGTCTCGCCCCGCGCATTCAGCCAGGGCACTCCCTTTTTGCGTGCGGCAATCAGCGCATCCTCGTCGGCAATCCAGGCGGGAATGAATTCCCAGTGGAAATTGCCCGCTTCAATCTTGCCGCTTTGTTCATGCCGGAAAAGCACAGGCCATTGCGCATATTCGAATCCGCTGCGGCAGGAGGCTATGGTTCCGGAATCTGAAAGCCGGATGCCAAAGGGTTCCAGGGTTAGATTTTTTTCGGTATTTACTTGCAGGCCAAAAAAATAGCACATGGTTTTTGGTTGAAGGGTTTAAAGGATAAAAGCTGTTCCGCATGTTACTTTCTGTCACTGGCCAAAGCTTACCTTTGCGCCGCTTTCAGGAGCGCCTTTATCCGGTGCCTTTCCGGTTGTGAAGCCACTTCCTCCCGATGAACAGCTTCCGGACAGCCCGGTCGCCCGGTTCCGTAAAAATAACGCAATGAAGTACAGTACTGAGATCAGCCGTCGCAAAACATTCGCCATCATTTCCCACCCCGATGCGGGTAAAACCACCCTTACCGAGAAAATGCTGCTTTTCGGCGGAGCCATACAGACAGCCGGTGCCGTAAAAAGCAATAAGATAAAAAAACATGCTACCAGCGATTTTATGGAAATCGAGCGCCAGCGCGGTATCAGCGTAGCCACCAGTGTCATGACATTCGAATACCGGAATTTTTTGATCAATCTGCTCGATACGCCCGGACACAAGGATTTTGCGGAAGATACTTTTCGGACGCTTACCGCTGTTGACAGTGTGGTGCTGGTCATAGACAGTGTGAATGGGGTGGAAGCGCAGACCCGCCGGCTCATGGAAGTCATTTCCATGCGGAAAACCCCCGTCATCGTGTTCATCAACAAGATGGACCGCGACGGCAAGAACCGCTTCGACCTGCTGGAGGAAATCGAGAAGGAATTGCATATCGGGTTACATCCCATGACCGTGCCCATCAACAGCGGAAAGGATTTCAAAGGGGTTTACGACCTGCACAACAAAAAACTGCTCCTGTTCACGGCCGGCACAAAGGCCAATGACGAAGATGCCGTCGCTATCGATAACATACAGGATGCTGAACTCGAAAAACGTATAGGGGAGAAAGATGCTGCGGTGCTCAGGGAAGATGTGGAACTCATAGACGGGGTCTATGGCCCGCTGGATGTGGACGAATACCTGAACGGGAATCTGGCGCCCGTATTTTTCGGTAGCGCTGTCAACAACTTTGGTGTCCGCGAAATGCTCGATACATTCATAGAGATTGCTCCTACGCCCAGGCCCCGCCATACCACAGTTACCGACGTGCGCCCGGAAGATGAGAAGTTCAGCGGATTTGTTTTTAAGATTCATGCCAATCTCGATCCGAAACATCGAGACCGCATTGCATTTTTACGCATTTGCAGCGGCAAATTCGAACGGAGCAAATATTACCACCATGTTCGGCTCGGCAAAGACATCCGTTTCAACAACCCCTATAGCTTTCTGGCCCGTCAGAAAGACGTGATCGAAGAAGCTTATCCGGGAGATGTGGTCGGGCTATTCGATACCGGCAATTTCAAGATCGGCGATACGCTTACCGAAGGTGCCGACTATTTTTTCACAGGAATCCCGTCCTTTTCTCCCGAACTGTTCCGCGAAGTGGTGAACAAGGATCCGATGAAAACAAAGCAACTCGAAAAAGGGCTGAACCAACTTACCGATGAAGGGGTTGCCCAGCTCTTTACACAGTTCGGCGGCAACAAGAAGATCATCGGCTGTGTGGGCGAACTGCAGTTTGAAGTGATCCAGTACCGGTTGTTGCAGGAATACGGCGCCAGTGTGCAGATGAACAGCCTGCCCTTTTACAAAGCCTGCTGGATCAGCAGCGACGATCAGAAAAAACTTGAGGACTTTATCCGATACAAACAGGCAAACATTGCGGAGGACAAGGACGGGCAACTGGTTTATCTGGCCCAAAGCGAATGGTTCCTGAATACCGAAATGCAGAACAATCCCGATATCCGTTTCGATTTCACCAGCGAAGTACACAAGTAGACGGCCTGAAAGGCTGCTGACAGTCACCGTAGCAGCAGCAGATTGCCACTGGATACCTCCGATTTGCAGGTATTGCTCGCCTTTATATAGTACACATAGTTTCCGGGATCCTGTGGGGCTCCTTTGTACGTTCCGTTCCAGCATTCATCGGGGTTACGGGTGAAGAAAACCCTGTTCCCCCAACGGTTGTAAACCGATAATTCGAAGAAGAGGAGCCGGCTTTCGGGAATCGCCTTCCAGCAATCGTTGAGTCCGTCGCCGTTAGGAGTGAAACTGTTCGGCGCTAGGAAGGGCGGGTTGCCTTTTAAATAGGAATACACAATGATGCTGTCTAAACGCGAGCAGCCACTCAGGGTATCCGCTCCCGTTACATAGTATTTTTTGGTGATGCTGGGAAAGGCGATTGGATTGAAGATGGACGAATCCGTCAGGTACAGGGGTTGTTGTGCTGCAAACCATCTTACCGTATCCGCACCGCTCACGCTGAGCCGCGCATTGAGGTCGAAGCAGTCGATATCAT
>JBIIDU010000051.1:0-12466 GCA_044238165.1 Ferruginibacter sp.
GATTCGCGTATCTGGAATTTTGATGATGGCAATACATCCAACAGCCCCAATCCGCAACATGTTTTCCAGAATCCTGGCGAATACAGCATCTCCCTCAAAATAACGAATACTTCAGGCTGCAGTGACTCAATTGTCAAGCCCCAATACCTCAAAACCTCATCACCCATAACAGCCGGATTTCAGAACACCCGTGCAGTGACCTGCAAGCCCCCTGAAACCATCAGCTTCACCAACCTGAGCGTGGGCATCCCCCCCTATACCGCCATCTGGTATTTTGGAGATGGCGATACTTCCCAACAACTAAATCCTTCGCATACCTATACGAGCCCGGGAACATTCCCTGTAAAACTCGTTATCAAAAACTCCTCCGGTTGCAGCGATTCCGTAACTATCGGGCAGGCGGTTACAATAAATAACATCACAGCGGCTATCATAGGCCCCGACAGTGTTTGTGCAGAAGTAAATGCGGTTTTCCTGAACAATACAAGCGCACAGGCTTCAAATACCTTCTGGTATTTCGACAATACGCTAAACAGTTCCAATCCGCTTACTGCGACGAAATCCTGGCCGAACCCGGGAACGTACCGTATAAAAGTTGTCAATGTATTCAGTTCCTGCACCGACTCCATAAGCAAGTCCATCCGCGTCCTCGGATTACCGGTTTCGAATTTCACCGCAACCAACCTCACGGCTTGCCAGGGCCCGTTGAATACTTTGTTCAGTAACAGTTCTGCAAATGCGGTAAAGTGGTTTTGGGATTTTGGGGACGGATCGACAGACTCCATCAGAAACCCCACCCACACTTACACGGGACAGGGTACTTTTTCAGTTTCGTTGACGGCAATTGCGCAAAATGGCTGCAAGAAGAAGTTTGTCAGAAACGGACTGGTAACAATTTCAAAGCCCTATGTTCGGATTGCAAACGCACCGGCAGAGGGTTGCGTGCCTTTTAAAATCTCTTTCTTGCCGGGAGTTTCCGCTGTTGACGGTCTGGCATCAGTAACCTGGAATTCCGGGAACGGTGTAACGCACTCAGGGCTTTTCCCTCCGCCTTTCACATACAATGTTCCAGGAAACTACACGGTGAAACTTTTCGTGACCACAACCGGAGGATGCAGCGATTCGGCGGTTATCACCGACGGGGTAATGACAGGCACCAAACCGACGGCCAATTTCACAGCCGACAGACTAACCCAATGTTCCTTCCAACCTGTGGTGTTCACCAACCAATCCTCAACATCCGATAAATGGTGGTGGCATTTCAGCGACACCATCATGCACTCCGAACACGCCACGTACAGCGCACATGATACCGGACTATACAAAGTAATGCTTATTGCCAGCAACAACGGGTGCCGGGATACGATTATCAAAAACAACTACATCCGTTCACTCCCCCCCATTGCCCGGTTCAAAACGCAAATCGACTGCAACAGCCAACTCAATGTGACATTTACAGACAGTTCGGTGGCACCCCTCAGCTGGATCTGGGATTTCGGCGACGGCAGCTCCGCAACTGGGCAAAACCCCACACACCGGTACAACGCAGTAGGAAATTATACGGTCAAACTTACTGCAGGCAACGGCGCCTGTTCGCATACCGATTCGGCCACAATCGTTTTGCTGTCGGTAAACCCCGACTTCTCCGCTTCCGACACGATTGCCTGCAAATACGAACAAATCAGGTTCAGGGCAACCAACATGAACAGGAGCCATATCAGGAATTACCGATGGGATTTTGGAGACGGCAATTCCGTCACCACAAACAGCGATTCCGCCACTTATGCTTATGCAAATTCAGGAAGATTCGACATCACGTTGACTGTCACCGATATCAACGACTGTTCGTACTCCATAACAAAAGGAGGTCTCATCAAAGTGAACGGGCCCAAAGCGGGCTTCAGCATCACACCGCTTCAGGGTTGTGCGCCTCTTCGTATCGAACTTACCGATACTTCCCGTTCGGATGGCGCGAATACGCTTACATCCTGGAAATGGAATTTCGGAAACAACCAGACACAAACCTTGAATGCACCCCCATCGACTCCACTTGCTTTTGTTTATGCGGATACAGGATCTTTTTATCCAAGCCTGATTGTAACAGATGTGATTGGTTGCAAAGACAGCGTACGGACAACTATGCCGGTATTTGTGACCCGACCCAAAGCGGGGTTCATCAATTCCAATTCAAACATCTGCGCCAACAATTCGGTGCAGTTTTCCAATACATCAAAAGGAAATAACCTTTCCTATCGCTGGCAGTTCGGCGACAGCACATTCTCCTCGGCGCCCGATGAATACAAAACTTACAGTGCGATCGGCAACTATTCCGTAAAGCTCATCGTAACGGATGTCATCGGGTGTATGGATTCCGTTGAGCGCTCCGATCTGGTTCGGGTGCAGAATGTGCAGGCAGCTTTTGAAATGTCGGACTCCGTAACCTCCTGCGCACCCATCAATATTTTTTTCACCAACACCTCGCTTTTTTCTATCACCCAAACCTGGGACTTCGGGGATGGTACTTCCTCCAACCTGCCCAACCCAACGCACCAATTCAGCACACCCGGAAATTACACGGTAAGGCTCACGGCGCGTAGATCGGACAACTGTATCAGCGAAACCACAAAACTTGTCCGCATTTTTGGTTCCGCAGCAAACTTAATCGTTCTGTCACCACTATCCGGATGCCAGCCCCATACCGTAAACATGAAGGCATCTACAGCCGGGCCGGTAAGGTATGAATGGGATTTCAACGATGGCACCATCATTTCCTCCAGGGATTCCCTTATCAGTCACATATATACTTCTACAGGAAATTATCTGCCCGTTGTTCGGCTCAGGGACTCAACAGGTTGTATTCTGACAGCACAGGCACCGGACAGCATCCGCATAGTGGGCAGTGACCTTGATTTTCAGAGCACAAAATCCCTCCTTTGCGGTACAGAACCCATTCTTTTTCAAAATAGCTCCCGAACTCCGGCCGGCACCCGTTTCATATGGGATTTCGGCGACGGCACTGTAAGCAGCGCATTCAGCCCCACCCATCAGTTTCTGAACAATGGATATTATACCATCAGGCTTTCATCCATTTCCGCTTATGGATGCAATGACACCCTGATCCGTTATGATTTTGTAAAAGTGGTGACCCAACCAGAAATCACCATTGGCCGTGATACCGGGTTCTGCGGCAGTACGCTGGTAAGCTTATCGGGGCAGATAATCCGTTCGGACACCCTGCCCCTTTCCTGGTCGTGGGATTTCGACAATGGCACTTTCGCAAACGGGCAAAATCCGCCTGCACAACTTTTCAGCCTTCCCCGTACTTACCGGGTCAGTGCGAGCGTCACCAATTCCAATGGCTGTATGGATACTGCGAATATGCAGCTTGTCATACACCCCATTCCACCGGTAGATGTGATACCGGATACAGTTGTATGCAGGGGGAATACGATACAGTTGAGAACAACGGGTGCACAAACATACTCCTGGCTACCCGCCCAAAACCTTAGTTGCAGCAACTGCAGCAGCCCTGAAGCCACTCTGGCAAATGATGCGAAATACTATGTAACCGGAACCAACGCTGAAGGATGCACGCATACGGACAGCATCACCGTCAAGGTGCAGCAAGCGTTCAATCTTCAACTTGCCCGTTATGATGATACTCTTTGTATAGGCGAATCCACACAACTTAAGGTTTCCGGTGCAGATCGCTATGAATGGTCACCTGAAACAGGACTCTCCAACCCAAGAAGCGAACAACCCAAAGCGAGCCCGAACCTGACGACCCGATACCGCGTGATTGGCAGCGATTTCAATAACTGCTTTTTAGATACCCTTTATTTGCCGGTAATCGTTTATCCCTATCCTGAGGTCAATGCAGGTGAAGACAGGCTCATCAATCCCGGTTCAACTGTTCAACTGTCAATCCTGTTTTCGTCGGATGTCACAAGCTGGAACTGGAGCCCTTCCGACGACCTTTCCTGTAACCGATGCCCTGCGCCCGTTGCAAGCCCCCTATTCAATAAAACCTATCGGGTTACGGTCTCCAATCCTGCTGGATGCACCGCATCGGATGAAGTCGCCATCCGGCTCAGTTGCGACAACAGCAACCTGAACCTGCCCAATGCCTTTACACCCAACAATGACGGAAGGAATGACATCATCTATCCGAAATCGACAGGCATTTATTCCATCGTTTCTTTCGTCATCTACAACCGCATGGGCGAAGTCGTATTCCGCAACGGAAACTTCATGCCGAATGTGCAAAGTGCCGGCTGGAACGGAATGTTCAAAGGTATTCCTGCAGCTGCCGGAACCTATGTGTATGAGATCTCGTGCATTTGCAACAACAACAATGCATTACGTTTCCGCGGAAATATTACCCTGATCCGATAATAATCTTCTCCCGGCATCGTTTATATTCTGACGCAAGTCATTTAATCCCGACCTAAAAACAAAGCCGTATTTTATGAAAACTGTTGTACACAAATTCGTGTACATGACACTGTTACTGTGTCCTGTACACCTACTATCCGCACAGGATATCCACTTCTCCCAGTTTTTTGAAACCCCATTGCTCAGGAACCCTGCGCTTGCCGGCCTCTTTTCCGGTGACGTTCGCCTGCAGGCCGTTTACCGCACCCAGTGGCAATCCATCACAGTTCCCTACCAGACGACTTCCCTCAATGGCGAATTCAAGAAAAGTGTGGGCAACGGGCAGGATTTTATGACCATCGGCGGCCAGATACTTTTTGACAAAGCAGGCACCGTGATGATGACCTCAACCCATATCATGCCCGCGTTCAACTACCATAAGTCGCTGAGCGCCGAAAGGAACATGTACCTGTCGCTCGGCTTCATGGGGGGAATCGTACAAAGAAGGCTGGACAGAAGCAAAATGACCACGAACAACCAGTTTGACGGCACCGGTTTCAATCCCGGTCTTTCAGACGGCGAAAGTTTCACCAACAACGGATTCTCTTATTTCGACGGAAGCGCAGGCATGAGTTTCAATGCACAGCTCGGAGAGAATACCGACAACAATTTCTTCGCCGGCATCGCATACCACCACTTCAACAAGCCGGCACGCATATCTTTCTATACCGACAACGCAGTCACGCTGATGCCCAAATGGGTCTATTCCTCAGGCGTAAGGCTAAGTGCCACGGAACATTCATACCTAACTTTCCAGGGCGATTATGTGAAACAGGGACCACATACGCAAATCATTGCCGGAGGCATGTACACCCAGAAACTGGATGATGTGGACGACCCGCGCTACCTGATCCATCTGGGAGGTTTCCTGCGGTTCAAAGATGCCTTCATTCCCATGGCAAAACTGGAAATGCGTCCCCTGACAATATCGGCAAGTTATGATGCGAACATATCCGAACTCACTGCAATCACCGGCGGAAGAGGAGGGTTCGAGATGGCGCTCAGTTATGTGAAATACCTCAACAATGATAACAGCAGCCGCGATGCCGTCAGATGTCCGAAATTCTGACTGGTTGAAAGGCAACACCCTATAATCAGGCTGAAAGAGCTTTTGTTTTTATGGATTGTTTGGATAAAAAAAAGGCCCCGCAAGGGGCTTTTTTTTTGATTGAGCAGATTGTCGCCTCAGAGTGAACCGAATTTCCTGTGAAACGCAATCAAAAAACGGGTTACTTCACTGTAGGTTCTTAGCCCTGAGGGCTGCTGGTTGTTCCGTAGATAAAGTTCATAAAACCTGCCTACAAAGTCCGCTGCCGGATTATCCTGTTTTTGCACATAGCGTTTCCAGGCCAGAAGGTCATGCTGAACCGGAGGAGACAATCCGGAAATGCGTTTTCGCGCAAGAGTGCTGTCATGAAGAAACAGGTCCTGGTTGGCATACAGGAACAAATCGAGATAAACGGAATAGTGGAAGAACGGGTCATCCGAGTTTGAAGCCGCAAGGTAACCTGCGAAATTTGCCTCATTCTCTTTTGCATAGCCCGACTGATGCGCTATTTCATGACAGGTGGTGTACGGCATGAGGAAACAGGGAATGCGTGTATTGACATGGGCCTCGCCCGTAAAAGGATTGTAATACCCCATAAAGCCCGCATAATCGCCAATTATTCCCCAAATCGAAGAGCGCACCAGCGGTTCGCCGTTCTGCAGAAAGGGATAACGCAATGATGCCTTTTGATAAGCCTTTGCCGCTTCTGTAAAAACCTGTCTGGCGGATGCCGCTTCCCTGAAATCATTCCTTCCCCGGACCAGGTTCACCTTCTCAAGCAAAAGGGAGTCAATTTGCCTGATTTCGTCCCCCGTAATGCCCGTCGTGTCCAGGCCCAGTTGAGCCCCCAATCCCATCCTGTTGTAATTGAAACCCCATAATCCGTTAAACAGCACATAAATACCCAACAAGAAAGGAATCATCCACATTATTTTCTGAACGAGAGAGGACCACTGCAAACTGCCGGTGAAAACAGCGCGGAGGAATCGCAGAAATACCAGTATGAAAAAAAGCCCCGTGATACCATAAAGGATATCACCGACGCTTACCGGTGAAATTGAAACCGCAAGCTTCAGCCCTCTGGAAACCGCCGGATATAGACCCCTGGAATAAACACGCTCCACTTTTCCGGCATCAGTTCCAAATTGATGCAGGAAAAAAGCGACAGAGATCAACAGAAGCAGTAAAATAGAATATGTTTTTTTATTCATAAGAATACATACGACTCTTTTTCAGCAACTTATCGGGCAAATAGGTCATCCGTGCATCTTGCTGCAAATCAATCCGCAAATACATTGTAACTATAACTTATATAGCGCGATTGACCGCCGTTTTTCATTGAAATTAGGCAAATTTTTGGCATTTTATCCCTAACTTCGCACTCCTTTAAAATCGGTTATGGCAAAAAAGAAGCCAATTGAAATTGCTTTCGTTAGCCTGAAACCCGGTATTCATGAATTCTCCTATGAAATCGACGACAGCTTTTTTCCGGAAGGTGTAGACAGGGATTTCAACAACTGTCATGCGACCGTAAAACTGCAACTCGACAAAAAGAGCGGTTTCATGCTGCTTAAGTTCGAAATAGGAGGCAAGGCCGATGTTGTTTGCGACCGATGCGGGAACACAATCAACATGGATTTATGGGACGATTTCAATATGGTGGTCAAAATGGTGGACGATCCCGAGGTGATGAACGACAAGGAGGATGATCCAGATGTGTTTTACATATCACGGACGGAAAGCCACCTCTATCTGAACGAATGGATTTACGAGTTCATCTGCCTGAGCATTCCGATGCAGAAAAAATGCAGCGACGAGGAAATCGGCGGACCTAAATGCAACAAGGAAGTGCTGCTGAAAATCCGGGAAATGGAAACAAGGGCCGGACAAAGCGGCACTGAAGGAATCTGGAAAGGACTTGACCAGTTTAAAAACAAAAATTGAACTAGAAATAAGCTAAAACTCATTTTATGCCAAATCCGAAACGACGCCACTCGCAGCAACGCAGTGCCAAAAGAAGAACACATTATACGGCAACAGCCACTACATTGTCTACCGATTCGTCCACAGGCATGATGCATGTGCGTCACCGCGCTCATGTCAGTGAAGGAAAATTATATTACAAGGGCAAACTTGTTGCAGAAAAAGCGCCCTTGAAAGCATAATTGGCCGATAGCGTCAAAACCGGTCGTCATTGCTGCCGGAACACTTTTCGCAAAAAACATGAATATTGGCATAGATATGATGGGCGGAGACTTCGCCCCTGAAGAAGCCGTGAAAGGGGTTGCCTTGTACAATGCCAACAGCTCCTCACCTGCCCCGCTTACCCTTATTGGCGATGAGGTCCGTATCGCCAAACTGATGTCCGCCGCTTCCTGCGCAGATTCCTCCCATACCTTGATTCATGCGGCAGAGGTCATCGGGATGCACGAACATCCTACCAGGGCCCTGAAAGAAAAAACAACCTCCTCCATCTCCATCGGCTTCAACCTGCTGGCCAGCGGTAAAATCGACGCTTTCATCAGTGCAGGCAATACCGGAGCCATGCTTGTTGGCGCCATGTTCAGCATCAAAGCCATTGAGGGTGTGAACCGCCCCACAATCGCAGCCTATATGCCCCGTGAAAACGGCAAACTGGGTTTACTTCTTGACGCAGGCATCAATGCAGACTGCAAGCCCGAAAACCTGCTCCAGTTTGCGCTGCTGGGGTCACTTTATGCGGAACATATCCTTGATATCCGTGAACCACGGGTAGGATTGATCAATATCGGCGAAGAAGAGGGCAAAGGGAATCTTTTGGCCCAGGGAGCATATCCCTTACTTAAAGAGAATCCGAACATCCGCTTCATCGGGAACATCGAGGGCCGCGACATACTTTTGGATAAGGCTGACGTAATGGTATGCGATGGATTTACCGGAAACGTGGTTCTTAAACTGGCCGAAAGCATCTACGACATTACGAAAAGAAGAGCCATCAAAGACGAGCATTTCGACCGATTCAATTTTGAAACCTACGGTGGCGTACCGGTATTGGGTGTGGCCAAACCCGTAATTATCGGCCATGGCATTTCGCATGCAACCGCGTTCGCCAATATGATCGGCAAAGCCGAGAAAATGATCAAGACCCAACTCACCTCGAAAATAAGGGACAGGTTCGTCAACGCCTGATAGCACCTCCTCTTCACTTTCAAATTCAAATAAGCTGTCTATCTTTGAAGTAAGTCTTTGCCGGACAGTATAAAAAGCAACAAGTTGCCCCCAACCGGCTGGCTGGACTCTTATTAAAAATGGCGGCATGGCCCGTCAGGTATACCATATTAGAAATGATACGCACCCAGGGCGATAAGATCAATGTTGTGAACATAGGCCTGATGCTGATGAGTTGCGCAGCTTCTTTCATCATGCCTTTTGAGGTATTTCTGTTTGCCTATGCGGTTCTTGGTCCGCTGCATTATCTCACTGAAATCAGTTGGTTGCACGACAGGCAGTATTTCTCGAAAGGAAAATACGACTACCTGATTCTCCTCTTCATAGGAATTTTGATCACCTGGGATTATCTCAGTTACCGCTATCATATTTGGCCTTACAGCGATGACGAGATGGCCCTGGACAGGTCTATCCGGCTCAATATTTACGAGAAGTTTCTGCTGCTTGCTTTTCTCGGGTCTGCCGTAATGGCTTTCGTGAAAAATTTAGCCGCCAAACTGGTAGCGCTTTTTTTCCTGTTTGCCTTCCTGAACAACTGGCTGCGGCCGGAATCCGACGAATTCGGCAACATCAGCCGTAAAGAATCCACGCTGCTCTATGTATTGTCCGCCTTCATACCTACGCTGATCCACGTTTATGTATTCACCGGATTTTTCATCCTTTACGGTGCATTGAAAAACCGCAGCCGATCGGGGCTTTTGTCGGTATTGGTTTTCTGCCTCTGCCCGATATTGCTGGTTGTCGTATTCAGGGACAACCATTTCATCAGGGTTTCCGAATATGGAATGAATGCCTATGGCACTCCTGAGAGCAATGATGGTTTTTTCGGCCTCAATAAAGACATCCTCCAGCGGTTTTTTGGTTACCGTTCTGAAACAAATACGGGCCTCTCCGGTAATCAAAAATGGATTGAATTCGTCTACAGGAGCCAAACCGGAATACTGCTGATGCGGTGCATCGCCTTCGCATATCTCTACCACTACCTCAACTGGTTCAGTAAAACCGAAGTCATCAAATGGCATCAGGTACCCCGCAAACGTCTTATTGCTGTTTTGGCGCTGTGGGTCGCCTCGCTGGCCATTTACGCATATAATTACGCGGTAGGGCTGCAGTGGCTGTTCTTCCTCAGCTTTTCACATGTTTTGCTGGAGTTCCCGCTTAATTTCGTTTCAATCGCAGGAACCGGCAAAGAAACGCTGAACATACTGCGAAAAGGATTCAGTACCCCGAAACAAGGCGCTCTCCGGTGACTTTTCCCTTAAAAATTCCGCAACAAAAAGAAGCGGAGAATTGTTCTTAATAAAAAAATATGGGATTCTGGAATCAGGTGGGGCAATACCTCTTCCTCAAAAAGAAGGATGAAACAGTACAGCAAACCAGCTGGTTGCGCTACATGCATGGCATCAACCGCATCTCAATCTTCCTTTTTCTGATCGGACTGGTGATTCTTGCCATAAAATTATTCCGCCGGTAATTGCTTGAGCCATCGTAACAGCAAGGGCAGCCTGTTCACCCTTAACGCAGGATATTTCTCCTCCTGCGCACCGAAGCTGCTGTAAAAAAAAGCTACGCCGGGGGCATCACTACCCTCAAAATCCAGCAAAAGATCTTTACCCGAATTTTCCCGGATAAAATCATCCAGCAGAAGATGGGAGGTGCCCGCCTGAAGGCCTTCCGCTGAATTGGCGGCCATGATGTAAATCGCCCTTCCCAAACCGATAAAGAATATCGCAGCGGAAACGAGACGGCCCGTCGGGTGTATCACTCCCCGGGATTGAAGCATTCCTCTGGCCGACAGGCGAGCGCATAGTGAAAGGAAATTATTCAGATCCGTTTCAGGTATTTTCCTGCCCGGCCGGGACTGCGCTTTATACAACTTGATTACTTCAGAGACAGCAGTCCCGCTGCTGACCCGGTATCCGCCGCGGAGGGCCTTCCTGATATTGCGTGTTGTATGCTCCCGGTAACACGTCTCCAATTCGACATAAGCCGCTCCCAAGGGTAACACATAATTCCTGCGGAGCTGGAAGGAATAGCCGGCCGGTATCGCACAGTTTTCGTGATTCAGGTAAATATCCCACAAACGGTAGCGGGCCGGAATATGGTCCAGAAACCTTTTGAGCATTGGCGCATCCGGGTGGTTTCCGAATACACCCAGGCTCGCTGTGAAAGAAGGCTGATAGAGATAATCAAAACCATATTTCCGGCGCCTGCAAAGTGGCATTACAGCCGCATAATCATCTTCCACCAATGCATCCCATCCGGGTGCCATGGCGTCGAGATATTCAGCGCATGCGTACAGCAATCCGTTGGTCGCAGCATGGATGCAACGGTCCCACCTCTGTCGGTCAATCTGCCGGTATGGAATGTATTGGATGGCCAAGATCAATAACTGAATGGTGGCGGAAGCCTGTTCGGATGCAACCGCCTGATATCGATACTGAATGAGATATTTTTCAGGAACCGCTGACCGGTGATGGTTGATTTGAAATAGTCGCGGTATACCCGGCTGTACAGCAAGGGCATATAGATGTTCAATACATCTTTGAACAGGGAAATCTGGATTCCTGCATCATAAAGGAAGCGCCCTGTTGCAGCTTCCTTCCGCCAGTTTTCGGCACAGGTTCCTACATCCAGAAAAAGACGCAGCGGTATGCGCACGGGCAGCAACGAAAGCGGATTGACGGATCGGGGCAGAGGAGTCACCAGATTCAGTGAAGCAAGCCAGTTGTCTGTTTTTCCTACTTTCTCACTCAACAGGTCTGTGCGCACTTTGAAGAAGCCGTCCCTGTTCATGATTTGCTGTGCGGCAAAACCGTCGAACGCACCCCTGCCGATAAAATAATTTTCGTAAGTATAATCCTCGTAGCCTTTGGGACCGCTCATATTGAGATGATAGGCATCGGTTTCGAACCGGTCGAGGTAATTATTGCTGCCCAGATAAAAGAATTTTCCTGCGAAACAGCGCAGGCGCAGTCCGTCGCCGGCGGCATAATTGAAAAAGTAATTTCCGGTGAAGGCAAGGCGCATAAATTTACTGCCCTGATCGGCCTGCACTTCATAGCGGAAGGGATACAGGGCCCTGTTGTTCTCAATCACCAATTCGATCCGGTTCACATATCGGCCCGACCTGGGAAAACTGATGAGATCGAGATTGTTTACCGTATCGCGTGAGAAGTCCACCTTTTGTTCCCCGATCAGGAAGGTTTTCCATTGCAGCCATACCGTGGCCGGATTTCCGGAAGTTGAACGGCCAAACACATAGCGGACGGAAGGCACAAGCCTGCTGAACCGAAGGCGGGTCATTTTTCCCACGGAATCGGTAAACGCATCACCGTGAAAACCGGCAGCGGTCAGGGAAAACTCCCAGTGTCGCCCACCCGGACCGGAAGGCAGCCGATAGCGCAAATCACCAATGCCATTCAGGGAAGAACTGCCGAATGCGAATACAGGAGCCAGTGCAAATCGAAATCCTTTTTGCGGCAGTGAGTGATTGTGTAGCAACACACCGAGCATGGCACCATCGTATTGATTGTAACCGGCAACCGGTGCATAGTAAATCGTGCGGCCATTGTTTGGATTACGAAGATCGAACAAGGGCTCAAAACGAAACTTTCCTTGTTTTTGAACACTTAACCCTTCCTGTTTACTGAACTCCGATGAAGGGAAAGCTCCCTTAACCGGAGTTGGACCAACAACGTGCCCTGTCACGATTTTCTCAGGGGCTTCGGTCTCACCCGATTTCAGGATATTGGCCAGCTCCTGGGCCGCTTCGAT
>JBIIDU010000243.1:0-3825 GCA_044238165.1 Ferruginibacter sp.
CAGGTTGATCTATGATGCTCGTCATATATTGGTTCGGCAGTATGCGGCTGGCACATTGCTTCAAGCACAAATCATAAAGGAATTTCATTTAATGCTTAGAATTTACCACTCAGCATTCATTAAAACTGCCACCAAAATCAGTCCCCGGGAATGTCACCCCTTCTTTATCTTTGCACCTCATCGGAAGAACCTATGGCACTTATAAAAAGCATATCCGGCATTCGTGGAACAATCGGGGGGCAGTCCGGTGAGAACCTGACTCCCATAGACGTTGTGAAGTTCACATCCGCCTACGGCACCTTGCTGCTTGCGGAGCAGGCGCAAGATAAAGTACAGGAAGCCCTCAAAGTGGTGGTAGGTCGTGACGGACGCATCAGCGGCATGCTGGTGAAGCAACTGGTCATTTCCACGCTCAACGCCCTGGGAATCGATGTGGTCGACCTCGACCTGAGCACTACGCCCACGGTCGAAATGTCTGTCGTTTCACATAAAGCGGCTGGCGGTATCATCCTCACGGCAAGCCATAACCCCAAAGAATGGAATGCCCTCAAGCTGCTCAACAGCGCCGGCGAATTCATCAGCGATGCGCAGGGGCAACGGGTGCTGGAACTGGCCGAAAAAAATGACTTCCCCTATGTATCGGTCGAGAAACTGGGCCTTCATATTGTTTCCGACAACGATCTGCAGGAGCATATTGCAGCCATACTCAAATACCCCCTGGTTGATGCCGCCGCCATCAAAAAGGCGAAATTCAAGGTGGTGGTTGATCCGGTAAACAGTACCGGCGCTATTGCGGTACCGGCATTGCTGAAAGCCCTGGGTGTAAAAGATATTGTGGTCATCAACGAGGAGGTGAATGGAAAGTTCGCACACAATCCCGAGCCGCTTCCCGCCCATCTCAACCAGTTGAGCAATGAAGTGGTGAAGCAGAACGCCCATCTGGGCATCGCCGTCGATCCGGATGTCGACCGTCTCTGTTTTGTTTGTGAAGACGGCAGCATGTTCGGCGAGGAATATACCCTGGTGGCCGTGGCCGATTATGTGCTTGGTCTCCGTCCCGGCAATACCGTCAGCAATATGTCGAGCACCCGCGCTCTGCGCGACATCACCGAAAAACACGGCGGACGCTATTTCCCCAGTGCCGTCGGCGAAGTAAACGTTGTTAGCAAAATGAAGGCGCAGCATGCTGTGATCGGGGGTGAGGGCAACGGGGGCATCATTGTTCCCGACCTGCACTATGGCCGTGACGCGCTGATCGGCATCGCCCTTTTCCTCTCGCATCTGGCATTGAGCCGGAAATCTGCCAAGCAACTGCGCAGTACCTACCCCGATTATTTCATGAGCAAGAACAAGATTACGCTGGAAAAGGGGGTGGACGTGAAAAAGATATTCGGAAAGATCCGCGAAAAATACAGGAATCAGGAAGTGAATACTGAGGATGGACTGAAGATTGAGTTCGATCACGACTGGGTCCATCTGCGCACCAGCAACACCGAGCCTATCATCCGCATCTATGCCGAAAGCAATATGGAAACCACGGCCGACCATATTGCCCAGCGGCTGATGAAAGATATCAGCGAACTGATGTGATGCCTGATTCCGGGGACGAAACCGCAACCGCATGCCCGAACAAAGAATCTATTTCGACAACGCCGCCACCACCGCGCTCGATCCGCAGGTGCTGGAAACCATGATGCCCTACCTGACGGAAAAGTTCGGCAATCCCTCCTCCATCTATTCCTATGGTCGCGAAACACGAATGGCCATCGAACAGGCCCGCAAATCGGTGGCGGGTATGTTGCAGGCAAAGCCGGCCGAGATTTTTTTCACCAGCGGTGGCACCGAAAGCAGCAATACCGCGATTCATGCAGCTGTTCAGGACCTCGGCTGCCGCCATATCATCACCTCCCGTATCGAACATCATGCCACCCTGCATACGGTGGAGCATCTCGACAAGCTCGACGTTGTCACCGTCAGTTATGTCAAATTGCTTCCCGACGGCCATATCGACCTTAACGACCTTGATCGGCTGCTTGCCGGTTCGAAGGAACGCACGCTGGTGACGCTGATGCACGCCAACAACGAAATCGGTAATCTGCTCGACATCCATGCCGTTGGTGCGTTATGCAAAAAGTACGATGCCATTTTCCACAGCGATACCGTGCAAACCGTGGGCCATTATCACTTCAACCTGCGGGAAACTCCGGTGCATTTCATCACCGGTGCCGCACATAAGTTTCACGGGCCGAAAGGGGTGGGGCTGCTGTATATCAACGATAATGTGCGCATCAGCCCGATGATTCACGGGGGCGGACAGGAACGCAATATGCGGGCAGGTACGGAAAATATCTATGGGATTGTAGGTTTCGCCCGCGCGCTGGAACTGGCCACCGAGCGGCACGAGCAGGATAGGGCCTTTATCGGTGGTCTGAAACAGTATATGTACGAACAGCTTTTGGCCCAAATACAAGGCGTACAATTCAACGGCGATGTCGTTGGGCAGAGCCTCTACACTGTGCTGAATGTGGCCTTCCCCAAAACCGAGAAAAGCGAGATGCTCCTTTACAGCCTTGACATGGGTAATATCTGTGTAAGTGGCGGCAGCGCCTGCAGCAGCGGTGCCGATGCCGGTTCGCATGTCATCCGTGGAATCAACAGCAATCCCAACCAGCACCCCGTGCGTTTCAGTTTCAGCAGGTTCAATACCCGCGATGAGATCGATACGGTGGTGGCTAAACTGGTGGAACTGCTGCACTGATCCGTCTCTCCTTCATCTTGATCCCAGTTCAATCACTTCACAGTCCCGGATGTATTCTCCATCGATTACGAAGCGGATGCAGGTGCGTATCCGGTGCCAACCCTGTTTCCCGGCAGCACCCGGATTCATATGCAGGCAATTCCGTTCCTTGTCGAACATCACTTTGAGGATATGTGAATGGCCGCTGATGAATATTTTCGGCTGGTGTTGCTCCAGCAAGGTTTTTGTTTCCGGGTTATAACGCGGCGGATATCCACCTATATGCCTCATCATGACGTTTACCCTTTCGCACCGGAAAATCAGGTTTTCAGGAAACTCGTTGCGGATTTCCCTGCCATCGATATTTCCGAAAACGCCCATCAGTGGACGAAAAGCTCTTAGCGGCTCCGCCACATCCGGACCGAAATCGCCGGCATGCCAGATTTCCTGACAGTTTTCGAAATGGCTCAAAATGGCTTCATCCAGAAAGCCATGGGTGTCCGATAAGAGGCCGATTCGGGTCAAGTTTTGATGGTATTATTGACTCAGTTGGTAAAAGTAAAACTTGCGTTTGTAAAACTGAGTTCCTGAGCACATATTATGGCACTCTCGCAGTCCAATGTATAATGTGTGCGTATATATGTAGCAACCCTGTCTGCTGTTTTCGCCTAACTTCGTTTGGCTCATTAAACTAACGGCCATGCCACGCGTTCTTTTTCTTTTTTACCTATTGTTTTTCTCTCTCTCTTCACAACTTGTTGCACAAAATTCAGTCAACTACACAGCGATAAAAAGTAATACAGGGTCCTTGGTGGCCGACAGGAATGGCAACACCATCGCATTCAGCACGTCCACCATCATTCCCAATGGTTTTGCTTATGCCAACAGTAGCCTGCAGCCCATCGGGTTCGATTTTTATTTCATGGGCAACCGCTATACCCATTTTGTAGCGGGTTCTTCCGGGGTACTGGCACTTGCCTTGTCCAACAGCACTTCGTCCATACTTGATGTATTCGCATCCAATGACCTTACCCGTACCTTCGCTTATCCTCCTACCACCAACAATGCCGCCCTGCTGGCCCCGTTCT
>JBIIDU010000040.1:0-13441 GCA_044238165.1 Ferruginibacter sp.
GCAATCCAACTTCAACCACCCTCAATGTGGACATCGCTTCGGGCGACGGAAATCCTGCGTCGGTGACTTATGCCATACAGGATTCAATCACCGGAAAATATGTGGGGAGTACCGGGTCGCTTATAGACACCGCTGTTTATCGTACGGATGCGCAGTGGGGAACCACCACGGTAATGAATCTGTTTTCTTCTTCTTTCTATTACTTTAGAGCCATTGCCCGAAACTCCCAAAACAACACGGTGGCCGGCCTCACGACTTCCGGCAGCACACTAGCCTCCTGCGGCAGCGCCTACGATACTCCCTGGAACAACGATTATCAGGGCACCAGTTATTTCCCCGGTCCGATGAGCATCCCGTTCAATACGGACGTCAATGGACGGATTGAAACTTCGAACGATAGGGATTATTACAAGTTCACTGTTACAACCGGAGGAACCATTACGATGACGCTGACCAATCTGCCGGCCAATTACAACCTCAATCTGGTCAACAGTTTGGGAAATTCCATCGCCTTCTCTACCAATGCAGGTACGGCATCCGAGAGCATCACGGCCACGGTCACTTCCAACACGGTGTATTATGCCCTGGTTTATGGACCCGACATAAATACGTTCAACGCAAACAGCTGTTATACCTTGCGTGTCAACACCGGCACCGCTTCCCGTCCGGCAGCAACGGTTTCCGGTGTTCCCGGGCTCTACCCCAACCCGGCAAGCGGATTTGTCAACCTGCGTCTGCCTGATGTACGGAACGTGATGCAGATCCGGGTATTGAACAGCGTGGGTGCAGCCGTGATGCGTCAGAATACCAGCCAGCCCCTCACCACGCTGAAGCTGCAAGGTCTTGCCGCGGGCATCTACTGGGTGGAAGTGCTGAACAGCGATGGTCGCCTTGCTTATCGGAGCAAACTGCTCAAGCATTGAGTCGGGAACCCGCTATCGGATAAGTATTTTACAGAGCCACGCAGGAACGCGTGGCTCTTCGCTTTTGCCTTCGTGGTCGGTGACCTCACCTTGCCTTTGTTGGTCTTTGGACCAACGAATTTCCTCGCTCTTGTTGTTGGGGACAACAGCAAAAAAAGGCAGAAAATTCATCTTTTTCGTAGGGCCCGGGTTTTTCGCAAACCTGTCTGCCCATGCGAACGAAACGTTCAGCGAAACCCCGGCCGTATCAGGGCATCACTCGCCCGCGGTTTCGCATGCGCATTTTGTTGGGCGAAGAAATATCCGAACGCGAAAACCCCGGGGAGCCATTTCCCGGAGTTTATAGTGCTTCTCCAGAAAAGGGAGCATTGTTTGCAAGGCATTATGCCCGTGGCCGGCCTCAATTAACTGTATCACGCAAAAAGAGGCTTACCGCTCACTGCCGCTCATGTAGGACAAGCCCTCAAAAAACAGCTTACCCGATTTAGGTGGTCAGTTTCGAGCGGAAAACGGGAGCCTGTTTTGATTCATGTTATTGAAGTCGGTTTATTGTTTCTGTAATTTGGCATTGAACTGGATGCCTTCGCCTGTCAGCTGAATGAAGTAAGTGCCGCTTCCCAGAGGGGGTAACTGATCGACGGAGATGCTGTTGTTGCCCCGGTTCACTTTCAGGGTCCTCGAATGCACCACCTGGCCGGCAATGTTTCGGATGATTAGGGTCGCATTCGTTGCGGCCGTTGCAGGAAAAGATATGGTGAACCTGTTTCCGAAGGGATTCGGGTAGATGTCCATTCCGCCGCGCTCACCCAGATTGAGTCTGATGATGTTCGACAGGCTGAACTTCCCATCGGCATCTACCTGTCGGAGCCGGTAATAAACGTATTTCGCCCCTCCGACAGTATTGTCCTGATAACTGTAGTTCTTAAGAGTGCTGCTGTTTCCGGCACTTTGGACATGAGCGATGTCGGTGAAGGTTTTTCCGTCGTAACTTCTTTGGACTACAAAACGGGCTGTATTAGTTTCCTGGCTGGTCTGCCATTCAAGGTGGGCAGTGCCGCTGGTATAGCGTCCGTTAAACGATGTAAGTTTCACAGGCACGGCCCCGGAACTTTTTTTCCATACGCTTTGATACAGACTGCCTGCAATCAAATCATTGTTATCAATAATCAAGGATTGAACTTTGGGCGTCGGGGATTCAAAACCATCATTTGACAGTGTCCAGTTCAAACCACCATCTGTACTTATGAAAACGCCTGAATTCGTTCCGGCAACGATTACATTTTGATTAGCCACCAAAGAATTGATATTCAAATCGGTGATACCATTGTTTGCCGGAATCCAGGTTTGTCCGCCGTCATTACTCTTAATTACGCCGATGGATCCTGAACCACCGGCAAAAATAGTAGTACCGCTGACCGCGAGTTGATAAACGCCTGCTGTGAAGTTGACCGACGTCCATGTATTTCCGTTATCTGTACTTTTTGATATACCGTTCCATTGCGAGCAATAAACATCTGTTCCCAGGAACGCTATTGATTCGACTACCTGATGGGCAAGTCCTGTAACTGTTTGCGCCCAGGTATTGCCGCCATCAGTGCTCCTGAATATTCCCCAACCATAGGTTCCTGCAAATAGGGTTGATCCCGATGCCTTCATAGAAATTACATCCTGCTGACCCGAAATCAGTAAGCCATTGTTGATTGCCGTCCAGGTTGCGCCGTTGTCAGTGCTTTTGTAAGCACCGTAATTTTGTGTTCCGGCATATAGGATATTCCCTGATGCGGCAAGTGAAAAGACGTTATGGATATTTCCTGAAGAATTCGCCAAACCATTGTTTGATTCTGTCCAGGTTTCACCCCGATCGGTACTCTTATAAACCCCGTTAGGAGTAGCAGCAAACAGGGAAGAACCCATACTGCCCAGGTCCACGATTGCCTGACCACAAAAACCAGTATTGGCTTTTGACCAATTGGTCCCGTTGTTCGTCGATGTATATATACCGCCACCGAAGGTTCCAACAAAAACCTTTCCTGCATCTGCAAAAATTCCAAGGACATACAGGTTGCTGAGTCCATTATTCAGTCGGGTCCAATTCGTTCCGTTATCACTGCTGTAAAAGATGCCTTGGCCATACGATCCTGCGTAGAGATTTCCTCCATTTGCCGAAATTGTTTCTGTCGGTAAATTCTGCATGCCATCTGAGCTCAGAGACCAGGTCAGCCCGTTATCAGAACTTTTAATAATTCCTTCGGTGCATGCCCCAAAAATATCCGTTCCGGAAGTGGCAAATCCTACTGCATTTGAAAAGGGCGCTGTTGATTGCTGCCATGATATGCCGTTATCGGCAGAATAGTATAAGACATCAAAACCCACTGCTCCCGCAACGATGTTGTTCCCGGCGAGGTGCAAAGAGCGTATGTCCTCTGAAATCAAACCGGTATAAGTCCATGTCGTACCACCATCAACACTTTTATAGATGCCACCATAGCTGCTTGATGCAAAAATTGTATTCTGAGATTCAACCATTGCGTATACCCGTCTATTTGCCAGCCCGCATAAGATCCAGCTTGCCCCTCCGTCACTGCTGCAATAGATTCCGCCACCGCTTCCTGCAAAAATTTTGGAACCGGTAACAATCATGCTTCTGATATCAAGGATATTGATTCCGTTATTTGATAACGTCCATGTTGCACCATTGTCGGCGCTTTTGTAAACGCCGCCAAATGTTCCGGCAAATACATCAGTCCCACGCTTCACAAAACAATTTACCGAACCCCCTTTAGGACATTTTTTTACCCACTGTCCATAACAGGCGTTTGCCAGAGAGACAGCAAGTGTTCCCCAGACCATCACCAATTTTAAGGCCTTGAAAATTTTCGGCTTCATGATTTTTTCGGTTTAATTCATTGTTGATGACATTCTTGATGATTTTACATCAAAAAATATTCATGCATGATTTAGTTTAATCAATTTATTGCTGGGCAGTTATTGCATTTTGATTTGTCAAATCTCCAACAGGGTATCATTTGTTGAATTACAAGATTCATAAACCCCAAGCCAACTAAGGAGCGAAAACCAAGCGAAATCCGAAGGCGCCGTTATCGGTGATCGGGTTTTCGAAGTTGCGAAAAGCCGATCGGCAATACTTGGCATCGCTGCCGTAGCCACCGCCACGAAAAATGCGGAACGTGCCCGCTGAAGGACCTGCTGGATTGGTTTGTGGCGCGGTACTGTAGGGTGCATACCAGTCGGCACACCATTCAACTACATTACCGTGCATGTTGTACAAGCCATAAGAATTCGGGCTGTAGCTATTTACGGCCTGCGTTAGGCCCGGATAACTCGTATTGGCATTGCTGCAAGCATTATAGGGTAAATCCCAGAGATAATTGGCTTGCGTATACCCGAGGCAGTTACCCGTGTTAAAGGGTGTTGCACCACCTCCGCGGCAGGCATATTCCCACTCTGCCTCTGTAGGCAGTCGTCCACCGGCAAAGGCAGCAAATTCGGTTGCTCCATACCAGCTTACATTTACTACCGGAAAATTCTCTTTTCCCGCTACCGGCTGCCACTGTGTACCCGACCAGACCAAACCGAAAGTGCTGTTTGGAAAAACCAACACCTCCGACGGGTAGGCTCCGGCTGCATAAATTCCATTGCTGCCGATACTTCTCGCATTTAAAAATGTCGAATAAAGCGCATTTGATATTTCGTACTTGCTCATCCGGAAGGCGCTTAAAGTAACCTGATGCTGCTCTTCATCGGGCTCACGCAGCGGCTCGGAAGTTGGGCTGCCCATGCTAAAAGTGCCGGCAGGAATCAGCAAGGTTTCAATGTTGAGCGGACCGCTTCCCCCACCGGTGTCAGTGTCGTTTGAATTTTTCTTGCAGCCAATCAGTGCTGAAAATAGTAGAAGGGTGAAAATAGAGTTCTTCATAAAAAATATGTTCGTTTGAATTTTGTAATTAATTCTGATAAATCGTTAAAGCGGCCCACCAAATTTTTGACTTGCCTAATAGCATTGAAACCAGAGCTTGCTGTAGCAAATTAAAGCAAAAGAGCAGGACCATCGGTCGGTTTCGGATGCCTTAAAAAAAAATAATAATAAAATAATAAAAGAGCATCTCCGTTAAATCTCTTTTCAAGAAAATCGAATTGTTGCTAAAGATTTTTTAAATGTTATTAGGTTAACAAATTTGCTTTCGTCGGGCAGTGGTTTTTGCAAACCGCTCTGCTCATCCGAACGCAATGTTCAGTGAAACCCCTGCCTTATCATGGTATCACTAGCCCGGGTTTTCGCAAACCGGTCTGCCATTTCGTACGAAATGTTCAGCGATACCCCGGCCGTGTCGCGGTATCTCTATCCCGGGGTTTCGCATCGGCATATAGTTGGTTGAAGAAATATCCGAACGCGAAAACTAAGGGGAGGTATTGTGGGCTCCCCCGGAACCGGTGATTCCCACACGGCCTATTTCCCCTTTGTGCCATAAATGGCAAATAAAAAAGGGCTTCAATCGCTGAAACCCTTTGCTGTGGCTACTCCCCTTTTCAACGAAAGATGCAACTATAATGCCTTGATTGATTTTGGAAGTATAATAAAAACAAATTCTTAAGCTTCTTTTAGTTTAACAAAAAGTTTATTGCCTCCCTGGTCGGTGTCCTCACCGACCAGCATTTTGTTTTATGGCGGCGGAGGAAAGATTAATTCTGATACTGCCGGGTTTTTTTCCCTTTCCTTTGATTGGGACATCTGGGGATATTGACCAACTCAATCCGTTGCAAATTCGCCAGTTTTGGTTCACCACCTTTGACCTCCTCCCGAAAACTCTAAATCCAGTTGGTCCGAAAAATAGGGGAGCTTACAATTGATGGATAGGTTCTCAAAAAGCGAAATACAGGTGAAAAAATTTTTAGAGAAAAAATGAATTGATTTTCCTTCTTTAGAATTTATAGCTATCTAGATCCGTAGTAAAATTGAATGTCAACTGCCAGTAGATTTTATGAAAAAACCGGATAGGTTTGCTACCCTTTCAGAGACTAATGCTTCTAAATTGCTTCTAAATGAAAAAGGACCCATGAGATTTTAGCTCATAAGTCCTTGATTTCCAAGTGGGCCCACCTGGGCTCGAACCAGGGACCCTCTGATTATGAGTCAGATGCTCTAACCGACTGAGCTATAGGCCCTTCTTCCGGCATGCATCCGGAAGAGCCGTAAAAATAAACAAATTCACCTTACCGCTGCGCTCCCTCCGTACCTTTTGTGCAGGATTACCGCCCGGATTTCCTCTTCCGCCTTTATTGCCTTATTTGGCTTTACTTTGCAGCTCCAACACCTGTTCAGTATGAGAAAAATTCCGCTGCTCGCCCTGTACCTGCTCGCCCTGCTCTCCGCCTCGGCCCAGAAAAAAGACCTGCGGAAAAATATGCGCAAACACGCCGCCGACCATATCATGCTGCAGGTGAGCGCCGATACCTGGCTCAATATGCCCGACTCCGTCAAACGCTACAAGTCGGGCTTCTCACGAGGCTTCAACGCCGCCTTCATGATCAACAGGCCCTTCAAAAGCAATCCCAAATTATCCGTAGCCTTCGGACTGGGCGTCAGCAACAGCAACATCTTCTTCCAGAAGTTCGATGTGCAACTCAACTCCCTGCAAACCGTACTGCCCTTCAACCGGCTCGACAGCAGCAACTACTTCAAAAAATACAAAGTGGCCACCACCTTCCTCGAAGTGCCCCTCGAACTCCGCTTCAGCCAGCGGCCGCACGACGAAAAGAAAAGCTTCAAAGTGGCCCTGGGCCTCAAAATAGGCACCCTGCTCAACGCCCATACCAAGGGCAAGAACCTGCTCGACCGTTCGGGCAAAACCATCAACAACTACACCGAAAAAATCAATAAACGCACCTTTTTCAGCCCCACGCGCGTGGCCGCCACCCTGCGCATCGGCTACGGCAACTTCTCGCTGTTCGGCTCCTACCAGCTTACCAACCTCTTCAAAGACGGAGCCGCCGCACCCATGCAACCGCTGCAAACCGGCATCTGCATCAGCGGGCTCTAATTGCCCGGCATCACAAAAAGATAACACCCCTGTGGACGGGAACTTTTCTAATTTAGCTTCCCGGCCCGGTTGCCCCCGTTGAGCAAACCTTTAAGCAAGAACCCGCCGGCTTCCCGCCATGAGCGACGCCATCCATCACGAATGCGGACTGGCATTCATCCGGCTGCGCAAACCACTCAGCCACTACCTGCAACGGTACGGCACCGTATTGTACGGGCTCAACAAGCTGTACCTGCTGATGGAAAAACAGCACAACCGCGGACAGGACGGCGCAGGCATCGCCACCGTCAAGCTCGACGTGGAACCCGGATACCCCTTCCTGCACCGCCTGCGCAGCAATGCCCCTCAGCCCATTGCCGACATTTTTCTGCAGGTGGCCCGCGAAATCGAAGAGGCCGAAAAAGCCCAGCCCGGCATCGGCAAACACCCCGGATTGATGAAGGGGCATATCACCCACCTGGGCGAACTGCTGCTGGGCCATCTCCGCTACGGCACACAGGGCCGCAACAACCTCGAATACTGCCATCCCTTCATCAAAAAGGAAATCATTCCTGCCCGCAACCTCGCACTGGCCGGCAATTTCAACCTGGTGAACACCGACGAGCTTTTTGCCCGCGCAGGGATCGGTCCCGGACAAGCCGAAGGGCCCGCCGATTTGTCGGCCATGACCGAACTGATCCACCGCCACCTGGTTCTGGCCGATGAACAGTCGCCCCAGCAACCCGATCTGCTGGCCGTGCTGCGGAACACCGTTCCTTTTTTTGATGGCGGCTTCACTTTCTGCGGGCTTACCGGAAGCGGACAGGCCTTCGTGGTTCGCGATGCCCACGGCATCCGCCCCGCCTATTACTATGCCAACGAAGAAGTGATTGTGGCCGCCAGCGAACGTGCAGCCATCCGCACCGCGTTCAATGTGGGCGAAAACGAAGTGAACGAGCTGATGCCGGGATCTGCCCTGCTCTGCGACGCTTCCGGCGCCTACCGCATCGGCGAAGTGATGCCTGCCCGGGAACGACGTGCCTGCAGCTTCGAACGCATCTATTTCAGCCGCGGCAGCGACGAAAAGATCTACCGCGAACGTATCGCCCTGGGCCAGCTCATCAGCGAAGCCGTGCTGCAGGCCATCGACTACGACCTGAAGAACACCATCTTCTCGTTCATACCCAACACGGCCGAAATCGCTTTCTACGGACTGATCAAAGGCGCGGAAGACTATCTCAACAAAATAAAGGTGGAACGCATTGCCGCGCTTGACGCACCGGTAGACCGGGAGAAACTCACCGAGCTGGTGAACCGCCGCGTGCGCATCGAAAAAATAGCCATCAAGGATGTGAAACTGCGCACCTTCATCACCGAAGACAGCAGCCGCAACGAAATGGTGCAGCACGTCTACGATATCACCTACGGAACCGTACGCCCACAGATAGACACGCTGGTGGTGATCGACGACTCCATTGTGCGCGGAACCACGCTGCGCGAAAGCATCATCCGCATGCTGGCACGGCTCAAACCGCGCAAAATAATCATCGTATCATCAGCCCCGCAAATCCGCTACCCCGACTGCTACGGCATCGACATGAGCAAACTCGGCGACTTCATCGCCTTCCGCGCTGCCCTGCGGCTGCATGAGAAAAACGGCTCCCTGCCCCTGCTCGACACCTTGCTGGAACAGTGCCGTGCACTGCAGCAAAAAGGGCAACTGCATACCCAGAACCTGGTGCGGGAAATCTACAAACCCTTCACGCCCGAAACACTGGCCTGCGAAATCGCAGCGCTGATCACCCCTGCCGATGTGTCCATTCCCGTAGAAGTGATTTTTCAGCCCATCGAAACCCTACACCGGGCATGCCCCACCAATACGGGCGACTGGTACTTCACCGGCAATTATCCCACTCCGGGCGGCAACAAAGTGTGCAATACTGCATTCATGAATTTCATGGAAGGAAAAAATATCCGCGGGTATTGATTGGTGTTAGGTGTTGAATTTTAAATGTTAAATGCAGGAGCATTGCGTGTTTTGAACTCGCAAAATCATAGTCCTCATTTAATCACACCTATCATAGTTCAGACGAAAATGTTCAAGGTTCAAAGTTCAATAGTTCAAAGTCTCAATGCCTAAATTCCGTTGACCGGTTGGATTCGGATTAACTCCGCCCTTTAGGGCGGGGATACCGAAATAATGAAAAAAGAGGACGGGGCTTTAGCCCTGAAAATCGAATCGTTGTGAAACCTTGTGCGGGATATTTCCAAATTACTGTCGGGCATCCCATTTAACACCTAACATTTAACACCTACCATTATTTTAATGTCGCACAAACAACAAACTCCCATCCCCGTAACTGAGCATACGAAAGCCTTTGTCAAGTGCATAGGCATAAACATCTTTCCAGCTTTCGCCGATTGCCGCAGCCACCAGCAGCAGCAGGGTCGATTGCGGCTGGTGGAAGTTGGTGACCAGAGCTCGTACCACCCGGTACCGGTATCCCGGAGCAATGATGAGCCGGGTTGTGGTAACCACCCGTTCGTAGCCGCCGCGCTGCATCCAGTGGAGCAGGGCGTCCAGGGCCGAAGCCGCATCGAGTTGCGTGGCCGATAGGGGTTCCGCATAGGGATCCCACTGGCTGAGGGTGAGTTCCGCGTAGGGCGTATCGGGGCGCTGTGAAACGCGAACACCCATCCAGTAAAGGCTTTCAAGTGTGCGCACCGAAGTGGTGCCCACTGCTACGATACCCGCGTGTGCATTGCGGGCGATCTGCCCGATGGCTTCGCGCTCCACATCGATCCATTCCGAGTGCATGATATGCCCGTCCATGGTATCGGACTTCACAGGAAGAAAAGTACCCGCACCTACATGCAGGGTTACATAACAAAAGGGTATGCCCTTCTCCTCCAGCGAACCCATCACCCGTTCGGTAAAATGCAATCCCGCCGTGGGCGCCGCCACACTGCCCGCATGACGCGCATATACCGTCTGATACCGTTCACGATCGGCTTCCGATGCCGTACGTTTGATATAAGGCGGCAGGGGTACATCGCCAAAGAGGTCGAGTATCTGCGCAAAGCTTGATTCGGAAGGCGTCCAGCTGAACTCCACCATCCGGGCACCATCCAACTTGTCTCCGATAACCGCGTGTAGGGTGATATCTTCTTCCACACCGGCGACTGTTCCGGCAGGCAAGGTCAGTGAAAGAATGCCGCCCTTCCACTTGCCCGCACCGCCCACCAGGCATTTCCAGCGCGTATGTCCGCCGGCCGCCATCACCTGCGCATAATCGAGGCCCGGCATGGCGGGCTCCAGGCAGAAGATTTCGATGCGCCCCCCACTGCTTTTATGGAACCGGAGCCGGGCATGAATGACCTTTGTATTGTTGAACAGCATCAGCATGCCGGAAGGAATATGTGTGGCGATGTTCCGGTAAGTGTCTTCAACGATTTGCCCGTTGCCGTAAACCAACAGGCGCGATGCGTCGCGCTCGGAAAGAGGGTGCAGGGCTATCTGTGATTCGGGGAGCACATAATCGAAGTCGGTGATGGCAAGTTGGCGTGGATGCATCCTGCAAAATTAACCTTGGGTTTTCCACATCGGCCATCCGTTGATTTACGGGGCAAAAAATTTACCCACAACATTCAACCCCCTGCAGCCCCTTCGTAACTTCGTTTTCCTATGCCGAATTACCTGGATGAGCTGAACGAACCCCAGCGCGAAGCCGTAACCCATAAAGACGGACCCCTTATGATCATTGCCGGAGCGGGCAGCGGCAAAACCAAGGTGCTGACCTCACGGATCGCCCACCTGATGGGCGTGCATGAAGTGGACGCTTTCAACATCCTCGCCCTCACATTCACCAACAAGGCCGCCCGCGAAATGAAGGAGCGGGTAGAACGCACCCTCGGCAACGGCGAAGCGCGCAACCTCTACATCGGCACCTTCCACAGCGTATTCGCGCGACTGCTGCGGGGCGAAGCGGCACGCCTGGGTTTTCCGGCCAACTTCACCATCTACGATACCGATGATGCCAAAAGCGTGGTGAAAGCGGTGATCAATGAAATGGGGCTCGACGACAAGCACTACAAGCCCAATACCGTGTATAACCGCATTTCGGCCGCCAAAAACAGCCTGATCGGACCCGAGGAATATCAGAACGAATGGGCGCTGCAGCAGGAAGACAGCCGGGCCGGACGACCCGCCATCGGCAAGATCTATGATGCCTACAACAAGCGCTGCTTCAAAAACGGCGCCATGGATTTCGACGACCTGCTCTTCAACATGTACCTGCTGCTGAAAAAACATCCCGAAGCCCTCAGCAAGTTCCAGCGCAAGTTTCGCTACATCATGATCGACGAGTACCAGGACACCAATACCGCGCAGTATGAAATCGTGAAGCTGCTGGGCGCCATGCACGAAAACGTATGCGTGGTAGGCGACGACGCCCAGAGCATCTACAGCTTCCGCGGTGCCACCATCGAAAACATCCTCCGCTTCGAAAAAGATTACGACGATGTGAAAGTGGTCAAGCTCGAGCAGAATTACCGCAGCACCAAAACCATTTTGCATGTGGCGAACGCGGTCATTGAAAACAACAAGCACCAGCTGCCCAAGAAACTTTGGACCGACAAGCACGAGGGCGACAAGATAAAACTGGTGGCCACCCCCACCGACAACGAAGAGGGCCGCTTTGTATCCGACACCATTCAGGAGGAACGGCTGCGCAACCATTATCAGAACACCGATTTCGTCATCCTCTACCGCACCAACGCGCAAAGCCGGAGCTTCGAGGAAAGCCTGCGCCGGATGAACATACCCTATAAGATCTACGGCGGGCTCTCCTTCTACCAGCGCAAGGAAATCAAGGATTTCATCGCCTACCTGCGGGTGATTGTCAACCCCAGCGACGAAGAGGCCCTCAAGCGGATTGTGAACTACCCGGTCAGGGGAATCGGAAAAACCTCGCTGGATAAAGCCCAGCTCATCGCCAACGAACAGAACATCACCCTCTGGAAAGTGCTGGAGAACGCATCGCGCTACGACTTCAAGGCTAACGCCAAAGAATGTATCCAGGAATTCGTGACCCTCATCAAATTGTTCCAGAGCGAACTGCTGCGCAAAAACGCCTACGACCTCGCCTTTCTGGTAGGCAAGGGTTCGGGACTGGTGCGTGAGCTCTTCAACGACAAGACCACCGAAGGCCTTGCCCGTTATGAGAATGTGCAGGAACTGCTCAACTCCATCAAGGAGTTTGTAGATGACCCCGTCCGTACAGGCATCGTCAGCGAAGATGGTGAAGTGATTGACGAAGTGATGGCGGGCATCGGGCCGGCACGTGACCTTTTCTCGGAAACAGAAACGCCTGCCCCCGACAATGCCGTCACCGGTGCTTCACTGGGCGCCTACCTGCAGCAGATTACCCTGCTCACCGATGCAGACAATGAGAAGGATGAAATCAACAGCGTGAAGCTGATGACCATACATGCCGCCAAGGGACTTGAATTCAACTGCGTGTTTGTGGTGGGTCTCGAAGAAAGCCTGTTTCCCAATGCCATGAGCATCAATACCCGCGAAGAACTGGAGGAAGAAAGAAGGTTGTTTTATGTGGCGGTGACGCGGGCCCGCAAAAAACTCTGGCTCACTCACGCAGCAGCGCGCTACCGCTTCGGGCAGTTGCAGCAGAATGACCCCAGCCGCTTCATTGAAGAAATACCCGACGATTACCTCGACCGCACAAATGCACGTGGAACCCGTAGCGCCGCATCAGACAGCTCCTTCCGAAACAATCCCTTTGCTGCGAACAGGCCCGGCTCTTTCTCACGCAAGGAGGAGAAATCGAAACCGGCCTACCTTGTTCCCGTACGGCCGCAGGTGAAGGAACATATACCCTCCGAAAATTTCGCGCCCAGCGATACCAGCAACCTGCAGGCCGGCCAGAAAGTGGAACATCAGAAATTCGGCTACGGCGTGGTAGGTAAAATCGAAGGCGGCGCGCACAACCCCATCGCCACCGTACTTTTTGAACTCAACGGCGAAAAGAAAATCATGCTGAACTACGCCCGGCTGCGCATTGTGGAAGCTTGAGTCAGGCAAAAAGGTTTGAAAAGTTTGAGCCGTTTGAGCCGTTTCAGAGGTTCGCTCCGTATCGTCGTTATCGTTGTGTTTGTCAATCGCATACTTCCTGAACTTGCCTCGGATTTACTTCCCCCTTTGGGAGATCGAGGGGGTCCTCTCGCTGAATTACGTGACCCGGTCTCTTCTTTCTTTTCTTGAGGAATCTAGGGGCATTTCACGCAAAGGCGCATAAGCAAGTAAGACAAGGTGCAATGGGTTGCCCTACGATCAACAGGCATTTCGTATGTATTATACCGATTGGATATCTGTAATGGACCAATAATATTGGCCCAAACAGCTATCACATCGGCATTATACGGGAAAATTTCGGGCTGATTTATACATCATTTTCGTATTAG
>JBIIDU010000244.1:0-3792 GCA_044238165.1 Ferruginibacter sp.
TGATTCCCCAGGGGTATGCAGCGGATGGTGGCCTTGGTCTGTTCCTTGATTTTTTCTTCGGTTTCGGGGCTGCCGTCCCAGTGCGCTGAAATGAAACCCGTTTTGCTGTCGAGCAGTGCCACAAACTCGTCCCAGTTGTTGGCCGGGGTAATGTGCCGGTTTCGGAATTCGAGGGCTTTTTGATAGATGTTCGACTGGATGTCGTCGAGCAGATTGATGATATGGCCGGTGATGCCGTCGAGGCTCACGCTGCTTTTTTCGCGGGTATCGCGCCGGGCCACTTCGGCCACATTGTTGGCCAGGTCGCGGGCGCCGATGGCCAGCCGCACGGGTACTCCTTTGAGTTCGTACTCGGCAAATTTCCAGCCGGGGCGCGACTGGTCGTCGTCGTCATATTTGACCGATATGCCCGCCTGTTTCAACGACTGCACGATGGGGGCGATTTTCTGGTCGAGTTCCTGCTTTTGTTCGGCACCCTTGTAAATGGGCACGATTACCACTTGCAGGGGGGCGAGTTTGGGCGGAAGTATCAGCCCGTCGTCGTCGCTGTGCGCCATCACCAGCCCACCGATGAGCCGGGTGCTCACGCCCCAGCTGCTGGCCCACACGTATTCGGGGCGGTTGTCCTTGTCGGTGAATTTCACGTCGAAGGCTTTGGCGAAATTCTGTCCGAGGAAATGGGAGGTGCCCGCCTGAAGGGCTTTGCCGTCTTGCATCAGCGCCTCGATGCAATAAGTATCTTCAGCGCCGGCAAAGCGTTCGCTGGCGGTTTTCACGCCCTTGATCACGGGCATTGCCATAAAGGTTTCCGCAAATTCGGCATACACTTCAAGCATCTTTCTTGTTTCCTCTTCCGCCTCGGCGCGTGTGGCGTGTGCGGTATGGCCCTCCTGCCAGAGGAATTCGGTGGTGCGCAGAAACAGGCGTGTTCGCATTTCCCAGCGCACCACATTGGCCCACTGGTTGATGAGGATGGGCAGGTCGCGGTACGATTGTATCCAGTTCTTGTAGGTGCTCCAGATGATGGCTTCGCTGGTGGGTCGAACTACCAGTTCTTCGTCGAGCTTTGCTTCGGGGTCGGGCATCAGCTTGCCCGGGTGCGCGGGGTCGGCCTTGAGCCGGTAATGGGTCACAATGGCGCATTCCTTCGCAAAGCCCTCCGCATTTTTTTCCTCGGCTTCAAACAGGCTTTTGGGAACAAAGAGGGGGAAATAGGCATTGCTGTGGCCCGTATCCTTGAACATCCGGTCGAGCTGCTGCTGCATCTTCTCCCAGATGGCATAGCCGTAGGGTTTGATGACCATGCAGCCCCGCACGGCGCTGTAATCGGCCAGGCCGGCTTTGATGATGAGGTCGTTGTACCACTGCGGATAATCTTCTTGTCGGCTGGTGATGGCTTTGCCCATTTTTCTTGCTGGTTGAAAAATTGAAAGTGATACCGTACCCACCTGCGACGGACATTTCATCTGCCAAAAGGCGGGTGGATGAACGGGTTGTTTTGGCTGAAAATTAACAGTTCGGCGGTGTCTAGGTCAGACATTGGCAAACTATTTGGACAAACCTTTGCAACAGCCGCAAAAATAAAGACTAAAGAACGAAAAAGAACGGCTGAATAAAGGGTGCACCTATTTTACGCGCAGGAAACCAAAAGCAGGTAAATTTGTGATGATTCATAAGCGTCCGTCTCCGGAAGGTTGGCGGAACAAACCTAAAAAGTTAAACCATGAATACTCGTTACAAACTCAATCGGTCCGCAGGCATGCTGGCTTTGTGCCTGTTTTTTTCGGCCATGCTGTTCAACAGTTGTACTTCTGCCTACCGTACCGGGCAAACCCCCGACGATGTGTATTATTCGCCGCTGCGGCCTGCCGTTGGTGTAAATGAAGATGAAGACGATATGTCCAGGGCAAGGGAAGACCGACGCATCCGCATGGGTGTGGGCAATCCCCGCTACCGGTATATGGACAATACGATCGGATTCGGCGGTTTCGATCCTTTCTTTCCGGGCTGGAATACCTGGAATGCACACCCTTTTTATAATTATGGCTGGAACACCTGGGGCAACAATCCCTTCAACATGTACCATCCCATATTCAATCCTTATCCCATTTTTGTGGTCACGCCTCCACGCAATTCCACACCCCGCGTGACCAACCTTTCGGGCTACGGCGGAAGTTACAACAACGGCAACACCAACAACAGCATCAAGTATGGTGGTGTGAAACCTTCACGGGGCTACAACAACAGCAATTACCGCAACCGGGGCTACGATGGCGGGGATGCGCCTGCGGGCCGTTCTTACCAGAGCGGCGGAAGTTCATCCTCTTCATCCAGGGGTACCATGTCCTCCGGGGGCTCCGGGGGAAGCCGCCCTTCCCGGAACGGAAACTGACTTCCTCCGGCCTGATTGCTCACGTTTTTCATTACCCGAAAAAAAAGCCGATGAAAAAACTGTTACCTTTCTTCCTGCTGCTGCCTTTGCTTGTCCGGGCCCAGCTTCCTGAAGAAATCCTTCGTTATTCCTATTATCCGCAGGGCGGAACAGCACGCAGCCTGTCCATAGGCGGCGCCATGGTTGGGCTTGGGGGCGACCTCAGCGCCACCTTCATCAATCCGGCCGGTCTGGGCAATTACCGTACCGGCGAAGCCATGATTTCACCGGGTATGTTTTTCCGCAACAACGGATCTACCTACCGCGAAAATCCTTCAGCCGCCTCGCGCAACGCATTCGGAATCGGTACCCTCGGATTTGTTTTCGGCAGCGCCGATCCTTTCCGACGCAATACCAGCAGCGCCTTCAGCCTGGCATTCACCCAGCAGGCCAGTTTCAACAACTCGGTGAATTACAAGGGCCTCAACAATTTCAGCAGTTTCAGCGAACAATGGGCTGAGGAGATGGCCAACAGCGGGCAAAACATCAATCAGGCACTTGCCAATCCGGCATTCGCCTATGGCACCGCGCCCGCCCTGTACACCTACCTGCTCGACACCTTCCGCATCAACGGCAACCTGCAACTCCGCACCCTGCCCGAATTCCTGCTCGACAACGGCCAGGCCCTGAGCCAAGAAAAACAGCTCGACACACGGGGCGGTCTTTATGAGCTGGCAATCGGCTATGCGAAAAACCAAAACGAAAAGTTTCTTTATGGTTTCACGCTGGGCATTCCCATCCTGAGTTATAAAAGTAACAGCACATTCACCGAGCGGGATACCTCTTCGAACACCAACAACAATTTTGAATCGTTCACCTACAACGACAATTACTCGAGCAGCGGTGCCGGCCTGAATCTCAAGGCCGGATTGATTTACAAACCCTCCGAGCGTGTGCGTCTGGGTTTTGCCCTGCATACACCTTCCTATCTGTTCAGCATCACGGAAAAACGCACCACCACACTTACTGCCAATACAGAAAACTACAACGGCAGCCAGACCGTATCGTCGAACCAGTTCACCAACAACCTGCCCGGTGAAAGCAATTACAGTTTGCTTACTCCCTGGCGGTTCATGATAGGGGGCAGTTATGTAATCCGTGAAATAGAGGATGTGCGCAAACAGAAAGGATTCATAAGCGCCGATATCGAATATATCACCCACGGCAGCTCCGGCTTTTACAGTGCAAGCGAAAATCCCACCACCGACGAACTCAATTATTACAAGCAGTTGAACCGTGTGATTTCAGGCGAATACCGCGGCACATTCAACTTCCGTCTGGGCGGCGAGCTCAAGTTCAATACCATCATGACCCGCCTGGGCGCCGCTTATTCAACCGATCCCTACAAGGATGGTGATCTG
>JBIIDU010000245.1:0-3782 GCA_044238165.1 Ferruginibacter sp.
GTCCGAAGGAACGCGGATACTATAGTGCAAGTAAAAACCGGCTGCTCAGGCAATGAGTGCCAAGGCCCTGCCAATCTGTTCATCACTCCCCATGACGATGAGGCTCTCACCTGCACTGACCTGGTAATTCACGGGGGGATTGATGTCATAATTGTTGTGCAGGTTCTTGATGCCCAGAACGGTGCAGCTCGTTTTTTTCCAGAGGTCCAACTCAGCCAGCATTAGATTCCGCGGCACTACCAGTTCGGCAATCCGGAATTCGGTGTTGCTTCGTGTACTCATCAGCGAGAGCATTTCCACCACATCGGGCTGTATGACCAGGGTAGCCATATGCGCTCCCCCGATCTTGTCGGGCATGATCACATTGTTGGCACCGGCAATTTTGAGTTTGCCCACGGAGGAATCGAGTGAAGCCCGGCTGATGATGGTTATCTGTGGATTGAGCTGCCGGGCCGTGAGCACTACAAAAAGATTGTCGGCATCCACGGGCAAGGTGGTGATGATGGCACGGGCACGGGAAATTCCGCCCAGCATCAGGCCTTCATCTTTTGTGGCATCGGCAATCAAAAAATATGGGACTTCAAAAGGCAAATCCGCCTCCGGCCTGTTTTTCTCTTCCAGAACAACGAACGGAATGTTGTTGTCGTGCAGCACCTGGGCGCTTTCCCTTCCGTTGCGGCCGAAACCACAAATGACCACATGGCCGTTGAGGCGGTCGATTTTTTCCTGCATTTTTAACTGTTTATACCGTTTGATGAATTCGGGATCATAAAAATGACGGCTGAGTAGGGTGATGAAATAAGTGAAGATGCCGATATTCAGCGTGATGATGGACATGGTGAGGATACGGCCCGCATCGGAGAGCGGCCGCACTTCCAGAAAACCGACCGAACCGATGGTGATGACGGACATGTAGAGGGCCTCTATGAAGCGGAATTGCTCCAACAACATATACCCTGTAGTGGCCAGAACAAGCAGCACTGCCAGCAAAAAAAGAGGGAACAACAATCTCCGGAACAACCTGAGCCGCTTCATGTTCTCTTCTGTTTTGGGAAAAATAGATATTTTTAAAGTGAAATGAAAATAAATCATACAAGATGGCCTTATCGGCGCTGTCGATTGCAAATACATTTCCGGATTGTATTGCTGTTTCTGATAGCACACCTTTTGGTTCTATTTGTAACCGCCCAATCCGATCCGCTGCACAATCTTCTTGCCGACACAGTTTTCAAACAGGCGCATGTGGGCGTTTTTGTGTATGATCCCGGAAAAAAAACGGTGCTGCTGGACCACAATGGATTCCGCAATTTCATTCCGGCGAGCAACACAAAATTATTTACGCTTTACACCGGACTGAAATACCTGGGCGACAGCCTGCTGAGCTGCCGGTATGCGATTGAAAAGAACAACCTGCTGATTGCACCTGCCGGCGACCCTACCGTATTACACCCAGATTTCATACAGCAACCCCTGCTGCATCTGATGCTTGGACCCTTTGACAGCGTCTTTATTTGTCTGCCGGACGAAGAAATCGCACCCTATGGAAAAGGGTGGGCCTGGGATGATTTTGACCAGGATTACCAGGCCGAAAACAACCGCATGCCGGTGTTTGGAAACTGTGTATGGATCAACCGACCTGCTGCGCTTTACGAAAAACAGATTCCCGGATTTTCTGCAGATACTCTGATTGGGAAGGGGAAACAGCAAATACGGCTTAGCCCGACCTTTTTCGCAGAACAGGTCAGTTTACACGGCAATCCTGCCACATTACGCGAGCGCTTTCAAAACAAATTCTTTGCCGATTCAACCGGCCAGGCCGCAACCGTTCCATTCATCACCGACAGGATGCAAACAACCACAAGCATACTTTCGGGTCTGCTGCGTAAACCTGTGATTTGCATCAAACGATATCTAGAGAAGGGCATTCCGCTCCGTTCCGTACCCGTTGATTCAGTTTTTGCACCTATGATGCAGCACAGCGATAATTTTTTTGCCGAACAGGTTCTGCTGATGGCAGCCGACAAGAAACTCGGAAAAATGCATGCGCGCGAAATGATAGACAGTCTGCTGTCGAATGAACTTCACGGTATGCCCGACCGCCCCGAATGGGTGGACGGCAGCGGGCTGAGCCGTTACAACCTGTTCACTCCGCGCAGTATGGTGTACCTTCTCGAAAAATTGCAGACGGAATTCGGGCTGGAGCGTTTGAAGAGGATACTGCCCAGGGGCGGATCCGGAACGCTCAAACATTACTACCTGCCGATCAAAGACCGGCTCTATGCAAAAACAGGTTCGGTAAGCAACCATTTTTCGCTGAGCGGTTATCTATACACCCGAAAAAACAGGCTGCTCTATTTTTCTGTAATGACCGGTTCCTTCCCCGGCAAACTGTCGGCCGCAAGGCGCGCTGTGGAACAATTTGTAACGGCGCTCTCCGAGTCGGTGAAATAGGATTTTGAACCCGGCCACTTATGCACACCCTGTTGCAATTTAAGTGGCGTGCATTGACGTTCAGAATTTAATTTTGTTATACGCAATGAATTCCCAGCAACACTTCCCAACCTGGAATCGTATAGCCCTCATGCGCCTCCTCCTTCTGTTTTTCTGCTGGGCCTGCCAGCCGGTATATGCCCAGCTCTTTCCTGCAAAAAATTATCTACAGGGATATTTCTGCTGGCCGGTAAAAGCCGCCCCGGGCCTGGCCGCCAATTTTGGCGAACTGCGCCCCAATCACTACCACATGGGGCTCGACTGCAAAACCGAACAACGGGAAAATGTACCCATTCTTGCAGCTGCCGACGGCTATATTGCCAAAGTGAAGATCGAACCCTTCGGTTTCGGCCGATGCCTTTATATCAACCACCCCAACGGACTGACAACCCTATACGCCCACCTGAACGATTTTGAACCTGCTCTGGAAAAATATGTGACGGCATTACAATACCGGCAGGAAAGCTGGAACCTGTTTACGGAACTGGAGGCCGATAAGTTTCCGGTAAAAAAAGGGCAATTCATCGGGTACAGCGGAAACACCGGGGGTTCTCAGGGCCCGCATCTGCATTTTGAGGTGCGCGACACGAAGACCGACAAAGTGCTCAACCCGCTGCTGTTCGGCTTCCCCATACCCGATCAGGTTCCGCCTGTGGTGCAACGGCTGGCGTTGTACGACCGCAACCGCAGCACCTACGAGCAAAGCCCGCGTTTTTTTCCGGTCAGCAAAAATTCGGGCAGCTATTCGCCTGCTCCGAACCTGATACAGATAAATACCGACAAGGTCAGTTTCGGCATCACCGCATTCGATTGTTACAGCGGATCGACCAACCAGAACGGAATTTTTGAAGCGCTGCTGTACGATAACGACCAACTGATTACAGGTTTTCAACTCGACAGCATCAGTTACGATGAAACCCGCTACCTCAACGGGCATATCGATTATAAGCTACGGATTGGCGGGGGGCCCTTCGTGCAGCACCTGAGCAGGCTGCCCGGCTTTCCGCAAGGCACCTACCGAGATGCTGCCGGCGATGGCGTGATTGATCTTTCGGATGGCTCCATGCATTCAATCCGGATACTGGTGAAAGACACCCGCGGCAATGCATCGACAGTGCGCTTCAGCATCAAAAGCACCGGACGGCAGCCCTATCTTACACAACAAGCGCCCCTGTTCGAACCCGGGCAAATGAATGTTGCCGAAAACGAGTCGGTCAGCCTCTATCTGGCAGAAACCCAGTTGTACGATTCCGTGCACTTCCGTATCAAACCAGCCACTGCCGAGCATGAAG
>JBIIDU010000041.1:0-13325 GCA_044238165.1 Ferruginibacter sp.
AATGTCACGCTACAGGTGCGCAATAGTGAGGGCTGTGTGAATACACGGACCAAGCCTGCGATGGTGAGCATCAATGCCGGCGTCAGGGCTTCATTCACCAACAACGCAAGCTCATCCTGCGGTGCTCCCGCCACAATTCGGTTTACCAACACTACCACGGGTACCGGCTCCATAACCTATAACTGGGATTTTGGTGATGGCAACAGTTCGGTCAATCCCAATCCTGTTCATGTCTATTCCACTACCGGAAGTTTTACCGTCCGGCTTGTTGCGGTGAGCAGCAACGGATGTCGCGATACAGTTACCGTTGTGAATGCCATCCGGGTGGGGACTGTGTCTGCCGGCTTCACAGCAAGGGATTCGGTATGTACGGGCGCTCCGCTCGGTTTTACCGGAACATCAAGCCCCGCGCCCGTTTCTGTTCGGTGGGATTTCGGTAACGGCACTGTTTCCACAGCACTGAACCCTGTAGTGCGTTATGCAACCCCGGGGCTTTACCGTGTGAAAATGGTGGCCAGTTTCGGCGCCTGCGCCGATTCCGCATTCCGGGATATCACCGTGATGCCCAAGCCCGTTGTGAACTTCACCACATTTGACACCGCTTCCTGCAAGGTGCCTTACACCGTATATTTTTCAAATCTCACGACGGGGGCCGCTTCCTATGCATGGAGTTTCGGTAACGGGCAAGGCTCCAGTGCGCAAAATCCTTCTACAACCTACACTGCGTTCGGGTCGTACCGGGTACAACAGATTGCAACCAGCGCTTTTGGCTGCGTTGATACCGTTTCCAAATCCGGTCTGGTTGTGATTAAAAAACCTTCGGTATCCTTAAATAATCTTCCCGACAGCGGATGTATTCCCTTTGCCAAAAATTTCAGCGCAAACATTGTGTCTGCCAGTCCTATAGCCACCTATCTGTGGGATTTCGGAGACGGAACGGTATCGAATCTCCCCAGTCCTTCACATACCTATACCGTTGCCGGTGTATATCCGGTGAGTCTGGTCATTTTCAATGAAGATGGCTGCACCGATACGGCGCGTATGGTACGGGCAATTGCTGCAGGCAACAAGCCCAATCTTCTGTACGATGTATTTCCCCGGGTGAACTGCGCGCGTTTTCCGGTCAACTTCCGCGATTCCACAGCTGGTGCTACGGGCTGGTTCTGGAGTTTCGGCGATGGAAGTACGTCAACACAGAGCAACCCTACGCACCGCTATCAGGACACCGGCTATTTCAACATCAAGTTGAAAGTATGGAGCAATGGTTGCCCCGACAGTGTTTCCCTGCCCCGGTATGTTTATATCAATCCCCCGATTGCCAAGTTCACAATGAGTTTTCAATGTGCAGTACCCCTGGAAAGGGTATTCACCAACAAATCGATCGGGGCCGATTCCTGTGTATGGTACTTCGGTGATGGCACTTCTTCTTCGCAGTGGTCTCCTGTGCACACTTACGCACTTCCGGGTGTGTACATTGTAACGCTCACCGCTTTCAACCGGCAAACGGGATGTGATTTTACCCAGACGCTTCAATTCCGCGTCGTCAATGCGAAGCCGGCATTTGTTGCCTCGGACACCACACCCTGCAGGGGAGTTCCTGTGGTGTTCAGTACCGGTCTTTCACCCACCGATATTGTCTCATATACCTGGGATTTTGGTGATGGTTCCCCAGCTGTCAACGGATCTGCCGGAACCGTTTCCCATACGTTTAACCGTACGGGCCTGTATAGCGTCCGGATGATCATGCGCAGTATGCTCGGCTGTTCCGACACGCTGCTTAAAACGGGCTACATAAGGGTTTTTGGGCCCGATGCCGGATTTTCCACCACGGCCAGCGGAACCTGTCTCAACAGCCTCGTCAGGTTTACGGACAGTTCCACTTCCGACGGCACACATCCTATCAGCAAATGGATCTGGCAGTACGGCGATGGAGCCATCGATACGCTTACGGCCCCTCCGTTCTTTCACAGTTACACACGTTCCGGCCAGTTTGTTGTGTCGCTGAAAGTTGTGGATGCCAAGGGTTGTACGGATACTGCCCGGCTCACCCGTCCCATCATTGTATCGAAACCAGGGGCATCTTTCCGCACAACCGACACACTTTCCTGTCCGGGTAAGCTTATCCGGTTCACGAATACTTCGCAGGGCAATCGCCTTGTGTTCAACTGGGATTTCGGCGATGGTTTCACTTCAGCGGATACGAGCCCTATTCATACCTACACAAACAGCGGCCAGTACACAGTGCGTCTGCGCGTGACCGATTTGTACGGTTGTACCGATTCCATGGTGCGCACCGCTGTGGTCAATATCGTGTCGCCGGTTTCTTCCTTCAACATGAGCGATTCATTAGCTTCCTGTCCGCCCTTGCTGGTCAATTTCACCGACCGTTCCGCCAACAGCATCAGCCGTGTTTGGGATTTTGGCGACAGTACGTCGACTTCCAGCAACAATCCAAGCCATTTTTATACCTATCCGGGGTCATACACGGTAAAGCTTACCGTTACCGCTCCGGGCGGATGTACCCGCACCAGTGAAAAAATCATTCTGATCAAGGGGCCAAGGGGCAATTTCAGTTATTCGCCGCTGATCGGATGCAAACCGCTTCGTACCCGCTTTGAAGGGCATACACAGGAGGCGGCAACTTTCATATGGGATTTCAGCGATGGAAATATCCGTCAGGTCACCGATTCGCTGCTTGTTCATGACTATGTCGAAGGCGGAAACTATGTTCCCCGTATGATCCTGGTAGATCCTCAGGGTTGCCGGGTACCTATTGCAGGAACCGATACCATCAAGGTGAAAGGGGTGGAGGCCGCTTTCCGTTTTGATAACCGGGCCTTGTGTGATTCGGGAACGGTCAGTTTCTCCGACTCATCCTTGTCCAACGAAAATATCACCGCATATTCCTGGGTATTCGGAGATGGCGGGACCTCAAACCAGCGGAACCCCGCACACCGCTTCACAACTCCGGGCACTTATTTGCCGAAGCTTATTGTGAACTCGGCTTCAGGCTGCAGCGATACAATGGTTGCTTCTGTTCCGGTGCGTATTGTCGCTTCTCCGAAAATTGCCATCCTGTCCTCAGCAAACGGGTGCGCGCCCCTGGATGTAAACTTCACCGCACAACTTATTGCGCCGGATACCTCTGCAATAGTCTGGAACTGGAATTTTGCGAACGGCAATACTGCCGCGGCCACCCAACCGGCTGTTCAAACCTTTTCCAACGCAGGCATTTATCCCGTATCGCTTTCGGCGGGAAACAGCAGCGGGTGTATCACCACTGTTCAGAAAGATATTGAAGCGTATGTTGTTCCGGTGGTGAAGGCGGGCGATGATTTCATATTGTGTACCGGAACCACACGGAAGCTGCAGGCTTCAGGCGCGTTGAACTATACCTGGACTCCCGCAACGGCATTGAGTTGTACCAATTGCGCCACACCCATTACCAGCACAACTACACACATGCAGTATGCTGTTACCGGTACCACCGTTCATGGTTGCAGCGCCCACGATACAGTGCAGGTAACGGTCAAAGAGAAATTAAAGATCAGGACCAGCAATAATGCGAGCATCTGCCGTGGAAGCAGTGTGCGCATTGGTGCAACAGGCGCCAGCACCTACCGCTGGACGCCGCAAAACGGGTTGAACAATGCGACTGATTCTGTTCATACGGCAAGCCCTGACCTTACAACCCGGTATCAGGTAGTTGGAAGCGATGATGTGGGTTGCTTCACCGATACCGCATACATCAATATCAAGGTGTATCCGATACCGACGGTGGAGGCCGGACCCGACCGTACCATCAATGTGGGCAGCGTGGCGGATCTGGTGCCTGTCATTTCCTCTGATGTGACCCAGGTGGACTGGCAGCCTACCTATGGTATGATGCGCAATGTGTTTCCAGGCATATCGGTAAAGCCCACACAGAACACCGAGTACACGGTTGAGGTGAAAAATGCCGGGGGGTGCCTGGCCCGCGACAAGGTGAACGTTTTTGTGGTATGCAACGGGGGAAATATTTTCATTCCGAATACCTTCTCGCCCAACAACGATGGCGTGAATGACCTGTTCTATCCGCGCGGTACGGGCCTGTTCAAAATCAAAACCTTCAAGGTCTTCAGCCGTTGGGGGGAGTTGATGTTTGAGAAAAACAGCTTCAACGCCAACGATGCCTCGTTCGGCTGGGATGGAAGCTTCAAGGGCAAGCCCCTTAACGTCGACGTGTATGTGTACGTCGTTGAGGTGATCTGTGAGAACAACGCAGTGCTGCTATACAAGGGTAACGTGGCACTGGTCCGATAAATTCGCTTTTGTTTTGATGAAAATTGCCGGCAAGCTGCCGGCTTTTTCATGTTGCAGAAAGCCCAAGCATTTTTTCATGCAGCGCAATTACCTGAGGAATCACGAGTTCAAGGTCGTTGTTTTGTATGACGTGGTCGCACAAACGCATTTTTACCGATTCGCTGATCTGGTGTTTCATCCGGGAAAGCACCGTGTCCCGGTCAATCCCCTCACGCCGGATCACCCGGGCAATGCGTAACGCTTCCGGGGCTTGAACGCCTATGACCAGGTCGAGGAAACGCTGGCCTCCGCTTTCGAAGATCAGCGCCGCTTCTTTCAGTGCGTAGGGAGTTGTCTGCCTGCCCATCCATACATCGGCCCTGCGGAGGATGGCGGGGTGAACAATCATGTTCAGCTGTTCGAGTTGCTCGTGGTTACTGAAAACCCGTTTAGAAAGATATTCACGGTTCAGCGTTGCACCGTCGTAGGCTTCTTTTCCGAAACGCTGCTCGATCTGAGCCCTGACCTCGTCATCGTCCTCCATCATTTTCCGTGCCTCGGAATCGGCATAGAATACAGGTACCCCTAGCACTTCGAACATACGTGCCACGGTACTTTTACCGCTTCCGATACCTCCGGTGATGCCTACTTTCAGCATAGAGGGAGAGGCGGGTGGCCTCAGGATTTTTCAGTCTTGTTGAGTCCGGCGCTCATTTCCATGCTGATGGTGCTTTTTTCAATCTTGAGATAGCTTCCGGGGCTCACTTCCAGGCTGATGGTGTTGTCTTCGTTGATTTTGTTGATGGTGCCGTGAATGCCTGCGATGGTCACCACTTTATCTCCCTTCTTGAGGTCAGTGATAAAGTTTTTCTGCTGTTTGGCTTTTTTTGCCTGTGGCCTTATCATAAAAAGCCAGAATACCAGGATCATCAGACCCATGAATACCAGATTGAGACCTCCCGTATCCTGGGCGCCCTGGCCCATCATAAGCAATTTGAAGTGCGGTTGCATGTGCATGTTTGAAGTGATGATGAAATGATGTTATTTTTTGGTAGTGATTTCCCCTGTCAGTTTCAGGTCCGGAAAATGGGGTTGTGCGTTTGATTCTACGGTGATAAATTTTTCCTGCCTGCCCGATTTGCCTTTACTGTCGAAAACCACTTTTATTTCTCCGGTTTCTCCGGGTGGTACCGGCTGCTCGGGTTTTTCCGGTTGGGTACAGCCGCATCCGGCATGTGTTCCGGTAATGATGAGCGGTTTTTTGCCGGAATTTCTGAAGCGGAAACTGAACGCTACTTTCTCGCCTTCGCTTCTGGTACCGAAGTCATACACACTGTCTATCAGCTGAACTGTCGTGGTGTCTTTCAAGGCTTGTTCAAGCCGGCTTGCGGCCTCGTCGGCAATTCGGTCTTTACGACGGACATCGCAGCCGGCAAAGCCGATGCCGATCAGTATTGCTGCGGTGAAAGTGAGGACGGTGCTGGTATCAATCAGTCGCATTGCAGGGATGGTTTATAAAGTACTGTTTTTATAAGTTTTCTTGCTGATCCGGCCCTGGGCGGTGAGTTCTTTCAGGATATTGTCGAGAATTCCGTTGATGAAGTGACCGCTTTGGTCGGTGCTGTATTCTTTGGCAATGTCGATATACTCGTTGATGGTCACTTTGGGAGGAATGGTTTCAAAGAAAAGGAATTCCATGATGGCCATTCGGATCATAAGCAGGTCGAGGGCTGCGATGCGCTCCGCATCCCAGTTTTTGAGTTTGGGTTTCAGCAATTCCATGCTGAGTTCCTTTTTTTCGGTGGTGGTTCGCAGCAGGGTATGACCGAATTCCTTCTTTTCGGCGCTTACAAATTCCAGCAGGCGAATCTGGTGGGGTTTCTGGATGAAGTTCTGGACAAGGAGGACCAGCATCTCCGCATCATCCTGCCAGTTTACAAAATGTTCTTCCAGATGCCCCGTGAAATCCTCATTGGGTAGCATCAACCTGTTGAAGATGTGGAAAAGGATGTCTTTTTCGCTTCTTTTGTCCCTTGAAGGTTCACCTATATATTCCCGGTATTCTTCTGAAGCGGTAAGCTCCCGGTAAATTTTTTTAAGCAATTGCTCGTCGAGCAGGCGCTCAGGATGCAATTCCTGTTTTGCGGCAACAAAACCGGGTTCTTCCAGTATTTTCCAAAGCAGTTCGTTGCCGGCTATTTTGGTATTGATATTCAAATCGTTATCGGTGGGCAGGTGTTTGTTCGACCGTATATGTGCGTCTTTTTCCGCATACCGTGCCACTTCGGTCAGGAAATAAGCCAGGTATGCAAAAAGGGAACGGGTAAGTTCGAAGTGCTTGTCGAGCTGTTTGTCACCGGCTGCGCTACCAGACTCATGCTGCTGGCTTTCAATCGTGTACAAGGTCTGCATCACTTTGATGCGGATATTCCGCCGGCTGATCATGGTGTAAGTTTTCGGCGCGAAGGTAATCAAATTTGGTACTGCCCTTGTTTGTGTATTACATTGCGTGTTCTTTTTGCCGATCCAGAGGGAGGGCATAAGGCACTTACCGGAAGTGACAGAATATCGGAAGTGATTTTCCGGACTGACGGAATAGCATTAAAAAATGACTTTTTTTTATTCACAAACGGGCCAAACTGACAACAAGGCTTTTTTGACCCTTTGGTATGATATTCGTCGGTGTAAAGTACCCCGGAAGGGATACCATTCATTCAATTCACTTAAATCCATTTATTTATGTCCAAGAAGTTAAGTATTACCCCACTGCACGACCGGGTAATTGTAAAAGCTGCAGCAGCAGAAGAGAAATCGGCCGGTGGAATCATCATTCCGGATACAGCCAAGGAAAAACCCCAGCGTGGAACTGTCATTGCAGCCGGACCCGGAAAAAAAGACGAGCCGGTTACTGTAAAATCCGGAGACACCGTGCTTTATGGCAAGTATGCGGGAACTGAGATCAGCATTGAAGGGGTTGAATACCTGATCATGCGTGAAAGCGATATTCTTGCGGTGGTCTAAGTGTATACTATAACAACAGACCTTGTTTAAACATCTTAAAACCTGAATGTCCCCTCAGGCAAACGCCGGGCCTCCGGCAGGGGAAAACATACTATGGCAAAAATGATCTACTTCGACATCGAAGCAAGAAACAAGATGAAAAGAGGCGTGGACAATCTCGCCAACGCGGTGAAAGTGACCCTGGGTCCTAAAGGCCGCAACGTGGTCATTGAAAAGAAATTCGGCGCTCCGCAGGTCACCAAGGACGGTGTGACTGTTGCCAAGGAAATTGAAATCGAAGATCCGATTGAAAACATGGGCGCCCAGATGGTGAAGGAAGTGGCCAGCAAAACAGCTGACATAGCCGGCGACGGAACTACCACGGCAACTGTTCTGGCACAAAGCATCATTGCTGAAGGCCTGAAAATGGTCGCTGCCGGAGCCAACCCCATGGACCTCAAAAGAGGCATCGACAAGGCCGTGAGCATCGTGGTGGAAAACCTGAAATCGCAGTCACAGACCGTGGGCAACGACAGTAAGAAGATACAGCAGGTGGCCACTATTTCCGCCAATAACGACGAAACCATCGGGAAGCTGATTGCCGAAGCGTTCGCCAAAGTGGGCAAGGAAGGCGTCATCACTGTTGAAGAGGCCAAAGGCACCGACACCACGGTGGATGTGGTGGAAGGCATGCAGTTCGACCGCGGTTATGTATCGCCCTACTTCGTCACCAACAGCGAGAAGATGGAAGCGGAACTGCAGAACCCTTACATCCTGATTTACGACAAGAAGATATCCGCCATGAAGGATATCCTGCACATTCTGGAAAAAGTAGCCCAGAGCGGCCGTCCGCTGCTGATCATTTCCGAAGATCTGGAAGGAGAGGCACTTGCTACGCTGGTGGTGAACAAACTACGCGGCACCATCAAGGTTGCTGCCGTGAAAGCCCCCGGCTTCGGCGACAGAAGGAAGGAAATGCTCACCGATATCGCCATCCTCACCGCCGGAACCGTTGTGAGCGAAGAACTCGGTCACAAACTGGAGGGTGTTGACCTGAGCACATTGGGTCAGGCCGCTTCCGTAACCATCGACAAGGACAATACCACCGTCGTGGGTGGTCGCGGCAAGAAGGCCGATATCACCGCCCGCGTCAACCAGATCAAAGCACAGGTGGAGAATACCACTTCCGACTACGATCGCGAAAAACTGCAGGAGCGTCTGGCCAAGCTGGCCGGCGGTGTAGCCGTACTTTATGTAGGCGCCGCAACCGAGGTAGAAATGAAAGAGAAGAAAGATCGTGTGGACGATGCGCTGCATGCTACCCGCGCTGCGGTAGAAGAAGGTATTGTGCCCGGCGGTGGCGTTGCCTATATCCGAGCCATCGAGTCCCTGGAAGCCAAGGTCAGAGGCCAGATTGAAGACGAGCAAACCGGAATGGCCATTGTTCGCCGTGCGCTGGAAGAGCCGATGCGTACACTTACTTCCAATGCCGGTATCGACGGTTCGATCGTGGTACAGAAAATCAAGGAAGGCAAGGGCGATTTCGGATTCAATGCCCGCACCGAAGTATACGAGAACCTGTTCAAAGCAGGTGTGATTGATCCTACGAAAGTGAGTCGCGTAGCGCTTGAGAACGCCGCTTCCATCGCGGGTATGTTGCTCACCACCGAGTGCGTGATAGCCGACAAGCCCAAGGAAGAAGGCGCTCACAGCCATCCTGCTCCCGATATGGGCGGAATGGGCGGATATTGATCCCGGTCAAATTCTATCTTATAAAAAAACATTCCATCCGCTTTCGGATGGAATGTTTTTTTATGGAAGAGTCAGAAGGTGTACTCAGCGTGATAGCTACGATTCCATCAGCCGCTCCAGTGATCCGTCATATAGTTTTTTCCATTCCTGCACATTTCCCCAGTCAGCAGCACCGATGCGGAACGTTCCTTCGGTAACCAAGCCGAGGTAGGCACAGGGTATCTCTTTTTCCTCCAAAAAGGAAAGCAGTTTTTGCTCCCCCTGCATTTCCACACTCACCACAATCCGGCTTTGCGCTTCGCCGAACAGGAAAGCATCGGGCCGGATTGATTGGGGCATATCGATTTGGAATCCCAGTTCACGGGGAAATGCCGATTCAGCGAGTGTTGCAAAGAGGCCGCCCTCGCTGATATCGTGTGCCGATCGGATCAGTTTTTCTTTTATCAGGGTAGCAACGGTTTGCTGTATGCCGTATTCTTCCTCCAGGTCGAAATGAGGGGGCGGGCTGAAATTTTCGCCGTGTATGTGAACGAGGTATTCGCTGCAGCTGATGTCGTTGCGGCTGGTTCCGATGAGGTAGATGCGGTCGTCGGCGTTTTTGAAATCAAGTGTCATCAGGTTTTCGGGCTGTTCCAATATGCCGACCATTCCGATGGTGGGAGTGGGGTAAACCGGTCCGTCGGGATTCTCATTGTAAAAACTCACATTGCCTCCGGTGACCGGTGTGTCGAATTTCCGGCAGGCAGCGCCCATGCCCTGCACCGCCCGTGTGAACTGGTAATACACTTCCGGGTTATAGGGATTGCCGAAGTTCAGACAGTTGGTGATGCCCAGGGGAGTGGCACCGCTGCACACGATGTTTCTGGCTGCTTCTGCCACAGCGATCATGCCACCCTTGTAGGGATCGGCAAAAACATAACGGCTGTTGCAATCGGTAGTGAGGGCGAGCGCTTTTCCGGTGGGCCGTGCCAGCACGACTGCCGCATCACAGGGATGGTTGGTGGTCATGGTGCCGGCGCCCACCATGCTGTCGTATTGTTGCGCAATCCAGTTTTTGCCGGCGATATTCGGCAGGGTTATCAGTTGGAGGGCTACAGCCCTAAGGTCTTCAGGTATGGTTATACCGCCCGAATCGAACGCGGCAATCTTTTTCAGGTATTCGGGTGCGCGGCTTTCCCTATCGTATTGAGGGGCGCCGCCTCCCAGCACCAGGCATTCGGCAGGCAGTACGGCTTCTGTTTGGCCGTTCAGGTTGAATTCAAGCATGCCGCCTGCAGTCACGGTGCCGATTTCGCTGCAGGGCAGATCCCATTTTTCAAATACATTTCGAACCAGTTCCTCCCTGCCTTTTTCCACCACCATCAGCATGCGTTCCTGGCTTTCACTGAGCAGCAGCTCCCATGCCTTCATATTTTTTTGCCGGACGGGAACTTTGTCCAAATCGATCCTCATGCCGCTGTTGCCCTTGGCGCTCATTTCGGCGGTGGAGCAGATGATGCCCGCGGCCCCCATATCCTGCATACCTACCACGGCCCCTGTTTCAATCACTTCCAGGCAGGCCTCCAGTAGTTTCTTTTCCTGGAATGGATCTCCCACCTGAACGGCGGGCAGGTCTTCGGCACTGTCTTCCGTGATATTTGCTGATGCGAAGGAGGCACCGCCGATACCGTCCTTTCCGGTGGCACTGCCTACATAGAAAACGGGATTCCCTTCACCGCAGGCGATGGCCGAAACGGTGCTACCCTTTTTCACGATGCCCACGCTCATGGCATTCACGAGTGGATTGGTGTGGTAGCATTGATCGAAATACACTTCGCCGCCTACGGTGGGCACCCCGAAGCAGTTGCCATAGTGGCCGATTCCGTTTACCACACCCCGCAGCAGGTGTCTGGTTTTACCCGACTCGGGCAGACCAAACCTGAGGGAATTGAGGGCGGCGATGGGGCGTGCGCCCATGGTGAAAATATCGCGGTGGATTCCGCCCACACCGGTAGCCGCCCCCTGGAAGGGTTCGATGGCACTGGGGTGGTTGTGGCTTTCGATTTTGAATACGACGCCGTATCCGTCGCCGATGTCCATCAGCCCGGCGTTTTCCTCCCCTGCCTTCACCAGCATCCGGCTGCTTTCGCGGGGCAGGGTTTTCAGCCATTTGATGGAATTCTTGTAACTGCAATGTTCGCTCCACATGGCGCTGAAGCAGCAGAGTTCGGTGAAATTGGGTCTGCGTCCGAGGACATTGACAATCAAGCCGAATTCCTCTTCCGTGAGGCGCAGGTCGGCGGCGGTTTTTGCGGTGATTTCCATAAAAAATGCTCTGCATGCGAATGTAGGGTGTTGCAGGTTAAGCAATTGTTGTTTTTGGCCGGCCCGGCGGGGTTCAGGCCTGCTCATATAAAATTTCAATTTTTAAGCCGGAACGCCTACCTTTGCCGCCCGAAAAAGTTCATTTCTTTTCCGGTATTTCCCACATGGCTCAAAAAGTTCCCGACTGTTCGGGGCGCCAGCAGGGAGTAACGATAACAAGTTATCACATGCCAAAGGTAAAAACCAACTCCAGCGCCAAGAAGCGCTTCCGGGTCACAGGCAGCGGCCTGATCACCTACCAGAAACCTTTCAAAAGACACATCCTCACCAAAAAGACCAAAAAGCGCAAGCGTAATCTCCGCCTCGACGGGATGGTGCATCCTACCCAGCAGGCTTTTGTGCTCCGGTTGCTCCGGCTCAGAGGATAAGGCAGGCCGTATGCCCGCATCACATTAACCATTAAAAAAATTATCATATGCCACGTTCCAAAAATGCAGTTGCCTCCCGCGCCAGAAGGAAACGCATACTCAAATCGGCCAAGGGTTTCTACGGCAAGCGTAAAAATGTATACACCGTAGCCAAAAATGTACTGGAGAAAGGGCTCACCTACAGTTATGTGGGCCGCAAACTCAAGAAGCGCGAATACCGCAGTCTGTGGATTACCCGTATCAACGCCGCCGTGCGTGCCGAAGGCCTCACCTACAGTGAGTTCATACATCGCCTGGCTGAAAAGAATATCGATATCAACCGCAAAGTACTTGCCGATCTCGCCATGAACGAGCCGGAGCGCTTCAGCAGGCTGATTGCCCAGGTCAAATAAGCGGAAGTGATTCCAAGCGACATAACCGACGGTCATCGTAATTGATGACCGTTTTTTATTTGCGGTATCTTTTGCATCCACAACCTGAAAAATCACAGTCAGGGTAACTGCAAAGAATTACTTTTGCACTTCAGTAAAAAAACCATTCATTCCGGATGAACAACCTTAACAACTCGTATGCCGACCTCGTCAACCAGACGTTCAATTTTCCGCAGGAGGATTTCCGGGTCGAAAATGAGAATCTGCGCTACAACGGGCTCGATATACGCGCGCTGATTGAGAAATACGGCACCCCCCTGAAACTGACGTATCTGCCCAAGATCGGCATGCAGATCGACAAGGCGAAAAGGATGTTTGCCAGCGCCTTCAAAAAATACCGCTACGAGGGGAACTACCATTATTGTTACTGTACCAAAAGTTCCCACTTCTCCTTCATCGTGGAGGAAACGCTCAAGCACAACGTGCATCTTGAAACATCCTATGCTTATGATATCGACATCATCAACAAGCTCTATGCCCGGCGTAAGATCAACAAAGACATTTTCATCATCTGCAACGGTTACAAGCAGCGGCCCTACACACAGCGCATCAACCGGCTCATCAACAGCGGGTTCAAAAATGTAATTCCCATCCTCGACAATAAGGATGAGTTGAAGGCCTATAAGGGAGCCAAAGCGCCGTTCAAACTGGGTATCCGTGTGGCGGCGGAAGAGGAACCCAATTTCCCCTTTTACACTTCCCGCCTGGGCATGCGCGCCAAGGACATTCTGGAGTTTTATGTTGATGAAATCGAAGGATTCGAACATAAGTTCCAGCTGAAAATGCTGCACATCTTCCTCAACAAGGGCATCAAGGACGATATCTACTACTGGAGTGAATTGAACAAGGTCATCAACCTGTATTGCCAGCTCAAGAAGATCTGTCCGGAACTCGATTCCATCAATATCGGCGGCGGATTTCCGATCAAGCATTCACTGGGCTTCGAATACGATTACCAGTTCATGATCAATGAAATTGTCCGGAACATCAAGGATGCCTGCAAGCGCAATAAAGTGCCGATGCCGAACATCTTTTCCGAATTCGGCAGTTACACGGTCGGGGAAAGCATGGCCCACATCTACAGCGTGATCGGGGAGAAGATGCAGAACGACCGGGAGATCTGGTATAT
>JBIIDU010000246.1:0-3758 GCA_044238165.1 Ferruginibacter sp.
CCCTGCTTATGGCCTTCTGCCTGCTTTGCTGTATGCCGACATGAAAAACGACAAATGGCGCTTTGCCATCGGTCAGCAGATGGATGTGTTTTCAGAACGCATACCCAATATGATTGACGGATACTTCGCCCTTGCCTCATCCGGCTGCGCGGGCAACAGTTCCCGCGGACAGTTCAGGGCCACCCGCTACATCGAAACCGGCAAGAACAGCCAGCTCAGCCTCACCCTTGCCGGATCGCAGCCGGTAACCACTTATTTCTCCAAAGACCTGCGCAACAATTCCGAGAACAGGGGCATCCCCAATCTGGAATGGGCCGTCAAATTCGAGTCGGGCAAAGACGCCGGAGCATGGGTTCCCTTCCATGCGATTGAACTCGCCGTTTCAGGCGTAAGAGGTTCTTATCGTGTTTTTAAAAATGATACCCTTGGCGGTGTGATTGTGAACTCCCGCATCAACGAGCCGGTAGTGTCGGGGCTCTGTGGCGAATATGCTTTCCGCATCGGTAAAAGATTCGGCATTCAGGGCGAAGTGTACACGGGGCAGGCTCTGGGCAACTATATGGGAGCCATCTTGCAAACCACCAAGGGGCCGATGGACAAAGAAATCAGAAGCCAGGGATACTGGGCCGAAGCGGTATATTTCTGGAAAAAAAATCTGCAGAGCCGCGTGGGTTATGGTCAGGATGCGTGCAACCGGGAGGATCTGATGGGTATCGGCATCCTTAAAAACAGCACCTGGTTCGGCAACCTGATCTGGGATATCAACAAGACCATTTCCACCGGGATGGAGTTCACCCATAAATCGACGGAATACGTCGGGCTGCGCAACAACCAGGGCGTCACCTTCATGTGGATGTTCCAGTACGCGTTTTGACGCCGGCAGTTTATTCGTAATGAAATCATTCTACGCCGGCACTGTTCCGGAGAAAATATTCTGACGGGGTTTTTCCCGTCCTTTTTTTTATGGCCGCAATGAAGGAAGTGCGCGAATTGAAGCCCACCAGCTTTCCCAGCGCCTCCAGAGTATACCGGTGAAAATCTCCGTTCTCCTGCTGCAACTGCTTCAGATAGCTGAAGCGATGGTCGTTGATCCATTCCGTAAAACTCTTGCCGTATTCCTGATTGATGAATGCAGATACCTGATACATCGGGATATTGACCTCCTTCGAGAGATCGTGGATGCTGTAACCAGGAGAAGAAAAAGGCTTTTTTTCGGAAAGATGCGCCTCAATCGACGCGCGGTAGGCTTTCAGTTCTGCGGCCGTGAGGGATATTCTTTTGACTTCGGGGTAACCGCTTTCGGGGGACGGAGCAGCAATTGCGGGCCCCGGATGAACCGTTGCGCAAAGAGGTTGTTGCCGAACCGGCGTACCATATAGAATTTCGGGACGTGCGAACAGATAGCCGGAAATGAAGATGACATTCAAACCGATGGTGGATACGATGGGTACCCCAAGTGTGGTGTTTCCCAGAACCTGCAAAAGGGTTTCCGCAAGCACAATTGCGTACGAAAACAGCATCACGAAAGTGTACCAGTTGAGCCAACGGAATACAGGGGCTTGCAGGGCAAAGAGGTACTGGTCCGCATCCAGTTGCCGCTTCCAGCGGATAAGCAGCCTGCATTGTGCGCATATAAAGGCAAGGCCAACCATCAGGCGAAACAGGGCAGCCCATCCAAAAGGCAGCCAGCCTTCCGGTTCACCGGCTATATTCCTGGTGTCGAGCAAGGCCCTGCTGACAATGGCACGCTTCTGTTCCGTGTCTTGAATCAGGAAGGGGAGGCGGTGCAACTGGTAAAGCAAGGCGGGAGCAAAAAAAAGAAGATCCGGTTTTCCCAGCGAACGGGTGGGATTTATCAGTGTGCGTACGTATAAGAAAGAAAGCGGCCCGATGCAGAAGGAAGCGGCTGAAAACAAACGGTACAGATGGGGATATTCGATAAAAAAACGGGTGACATAAAGTGAATTCCCGATCAGCACTACCGACAGGGCTGACAGCACTCCGGCCAGCAGGCGTGAAGCGAGTGGATGCCCCCTGTTGATCCAGAAAAGAATTGCGGCTGCCAGCAGTCCGATCAAGCCGGTGCAGAAAAGAAAAAGAAAAAACAGTTGGGTCATAGCCTTGTACTATAGGTAAACCTCCCTCATAAGAGGAATAAAACAGCGCTAATATCGGATTTTTCAGATGCGGAAGCACACTTGTTCAACGATAGGATGTAATTGGGTGGAAAAGCGGGGTTGCTTTAAGAAAGAGAATAGTGAGTGTTAAGTTTAAAATGGTGAAGGGGTTGGATTATTACGGTTAACGGAATTTAGGCATTGAGAGTGTTGAATTCCCTTGTCTGAATGATGATTCGGAGGATTTATGGGTTGGAGGATTTTATCATTTCCGGCGCGCTAAAACGTTTTCGCAGACACCCCTTCACTTTCACGTCCAACATCAATCAATTCGCCACCATGGCCGATTTGTTATTTTCTTTAATTAATTTCACCGTTCAAAAAAAACACATGAGCAAAATAAAAGTATCCAACCCTGTTGTGGAACTCGATGGCGATGAGATGACAAGAATCATCTGGAAATTCATCAAAGACAAACTCATTATACCCTACCTGGATGTGGACATCCGATATTTCGATCTGGGGATGGAGCACCGTGACGCCACCAACGACCAGGTAACCATCGACGCGGCAAATGCCATCCGGCAATACGGCGTGGGCATCAAATGCGCCACCATCACCCCCGACGAGGCCCGTGTGAAGGAATTCAATCTGAAACAAATGTGGAAGAGTCCCAACGGCACCATCCGCAACATCCTCGACGGCACCGTTTTTCGCGAACCTATTGTGATAAACAATGTGCCCCGCCTTGTCACAAACTGGACCGCCCCCATCATCGTTGGCCGCCATGCTTTCGGCGACCAGTATCGTGCAACCGACACCGTCATAAAAGGCAAGGGAAAACTCACCATGACCTTCACTCCCGAAAGCGGCGGAGAGCCCCAGACCTTCGAAGTGTACAATTACAAGGGCGATGGCGTTGCCCTGTGCATGTACAATACCGATGAAAGCATATACGGCTTCGCCCGAAGCTGCTTCAACATGGCACTTACAAAAAAATGGCCGCTCTATCTCTCCACAAAAAACACCATACTCAAGAAGTATGACGGCCGCTTCAAGGATATTTTCGAGGAAGTATATCAAAAGGAATTCAAAGCCGCTTTTGACGCTGCCGGCATCGTGTACGAGCACCGTCTGATTGACGATATGGTGGCCAGCGCCCTTAAATGGAACGGGAACTTTGTATGGGCCTGCAAGAACTATGACGGCGATGTGCAAAGCGATACCGTGGCCCAGGGCTTCGGGTCATTGGGCTTAATGACCTCCGTGCTGGTAACACCTGATGGAAAAACAATGGAAGCGGAGGCCGCCCATGGAACCGTAACCCGTCATTACCGCGACCATCAGAAAGGCAAACCCACCAGCACCAACCCCATCGCATCCATATTTGCCTGGACAAGAGGGCTCGAGTTCCGTGGCAAGCTGGATGGTAACCGGGAGCTGGTTGACTTCTGCCACAAACTGGAAGCCGTTTGCATTGAAACGGTTGAAAGCGGTAAAATGACCAAGGATCTGGCCGTATGCATCCACGGCAACAATGTAAGCCATGGCGAGCATTACCTCTATACCGAAGAGTTTCTCGATGCCATAGATGCCAACCTGGGTAAGAAAATGAAGGGCTGAAAGGAATGATGAATTTCA
>JBIIDU010000042.1:0-13241 GCA_044238165.1 Ferruginibacter sp.
TGATGTTTATCGGCAGGGTGAGCTTGCGTCATATCGGAATTACCATCGGCATTGCCATGATTCCGGTGGCCATTCTCATTTCACTGGCCGTACATTATTACGACCACGAACAAAAAAAGCAGAAACCCTTACCGGCGGCTTTGTCCTGGGGGAGGGTGCCCACCTGGATGGGCCGGATCCAGACATTCGTATACGCTTCAAAAGACGATACCTCCGACAGGACCTACCAAAGCACGCAGGCGAAAATTGCCATTGCCAACGGCGGCTGGTTCGGTCTGGGACCCGGTAACAGCACCGCCCGGAATTTTCTGCCCCATTCGTACAGCGATTTCATCTACTCGATCATACTGGAAGAATACGGATTGATTGGAGGCGCGTTTGTACTTTTTGTGTACCTGCTTTTTCTGTTCCGATGCATCCGGCTATATCAGAAATGCCCCTATGCCTTTGGTGCCTTCCTTTCGCTGGCGCTGAGTTTCACGCTGGTAATCCAGGCAATCGTGCATATGGGGGTGAACGTGAGTTTGTTTCCCAACACCGGCGTGACCTTGCCGCTGATGAGCATGGGCGGAAGCAGTCTGTTTTTCACCTGTTTCTCCATCGGCATCATATTGAGCGTAGCCCGTAATGTGGAACAGCTGGAGGGGAAGGAGGCGACGGCTGAAAACAAATCCGGCGATACTCCCACCACCCAGCAAACAGAGGAACCGGAAGAAACCGAACCGTAGATATTGAGCAAGCATATGACGAGCAATGCCTCAACAGGCAAAACGAAACTGAAGATTGTGATGGCCGGCGGAGGAACAGGGGGACATATTTTTCCGGCCATCGCCATCGCAAACGCCCTGAAGCGGAAAGTGCCTGAGGTGGAAATTCTTTTTGTGGGTGCTAAGGGTAAGATGGAAATGGAGAAAGTACCTGAGGCAGGTTACCCGATTGAGGGGCTTGACATAGCAGGATTCAACAGAAGTTCTTTGATGCGCAACATCGGACTGCCCTTCAAACTGCTGAAAAGTTTTTTGCAGGTACGGTCAATCGTGAAACGGTTCAGGCCCGATGCCGTGGTCGGAGTGGGCGGATATTCCAGCTTTCCGGTTTTGCGCTATGCGCAGGCGGAAGGGATACCCACTTTCATCCACGAAAGCAACTCCTTCGCCGGCAAATCGAATATACTGCTCGGTAAGAAGGCCCGAAGGATTTATGTGGCGATTGACGGCATGGAAGCCTTTTTTCCGGCAGAGAAAATCATGATTTCGGGCAATCCGGTGCGGCAATCCATCGCCAGCTGTACCATAAGCCGCGAAGAAGGCATCCGTTTTTTCGGTCTTGATTCCGGCAAAAAAACGCTGGTGGTCATCGGAGGGAGCCTGGGCGCCAAGAGCATCAACGAGGCGATTGCGCAAAGCCTAGACAAGCTGGAGCGAAACGGCATCCAACTGGTCTGGCAAACCGGAAAACCGTTTGCCGAAGAGGGCAGGGCATCAGCGAAAGGCCGAAAGGGAGTTTGGGCCAACGATTTCATCAGGCAGGTGGAATATGCTTTTGCCGCTGCCGATCTGGTCATCAGCCGGAGTGGTGCCATGTCAGTCGGCGAACTGAGCCTGATGAAGAAGCCGGTGATTTTTGTTCCGTATCCGTTTGCCGCGGAAGACCACCAGACGGTCAACGCCCGCAGGCTCTGCGATGTGGATGCAGCGCTGATGGTGAAAGACGGCGATGCAAAGGAAAAGCTGGTGGATACGGCGGTGGGGCTGCTGGAGGATGATGAAAGAAGGCAACGGCTAAGCCGGAATATTTCGAGTTTCGGAATCGGCGATGCGGACGAAACTGTTGCGGACGACATTTTAAATTCAATCGGCTACCGGCATATTTAGTAGGATCATGCAAACGCTCAACGATATTGTAAAACAACTGACAGCACCGGAAAAATCCGGGGCAGCCCGGGTGTTCTTTGCAGGCATCGGCGGCATCGGCATGAGCGCCCTGGCCCGCTATTTCCACGCCAACGGTGCGCAGGTGAGCGGGTACGACAAGACAGAAACAGAGTTATGCCGCGAACTTAAGCGTGAAGGAATCCGTATCGTATATGAAGATGATGGGGCATTGATTGACAAAGAGGCGGTACTGGTGGTGTATACACCCGCCCTGCCCGCCAATCATGCGGGGCTGGCCTACTATCGTACACACAACTATCCTGTTTACAAACGCAGCGAAATACTGGGGGCCATAACAAGCAATACCTATACGATTGCTGTGGCCGGTACCCACGGAAAAACAACCACCAGCTCGATGATTGCCCATATTCTGCGGCACAGTGATTATGGCTGCAACGCTTTTCTGGGCGGAATATCTGTCAATTATCAAACCAATTTCTGGAGTAGCCCCCGTGCGGTAAGCGTAGTAGAGGCCGATGAATATGACCGAAGTTTTTTGAAGCTGAACCCAGATATCGCCGTCATCACTTCCATGGATGCCGATCATCTTGATATCTACGGAACAGCCGGGCAGGTAGAACAGGCCTTTATCGATTTTTCGAAAAAAGTGAAAGCGGGCGGTATGCTCTTGTCTCACTTCGGCCTGAAGCGCGAAGCTGAACTTTCAGCGGCAACAACCATCCGGTACGACCTTTCTGCGGAGCAGGCCGGATACCGATGCAGTTCTATCCGGAAACAGGAAGGCGGATACGTTTTCGACGTAACCACTTCCGGAAATGCCTGGGAACTGCACGATGTACAACTGGGTATGGGCGGCATGCACAATGTGGAAAACATGCTTGCGGCCATCTGTGTCGCACATAGGCTTCAGATTCCGGATGAAAAAATAAAAGATGCCATCAGGGCCTACCGTGGTGTCCGCCGCCGCTTTGAATATGTGGTAGCTCCGGGCGAGCATCCTCAGGGAATGGTTTGTGTTGATGATTATGCGCACCACCCCGAAGAGTTGCGCGCACTGGTTCGGGGCGCCCGTGATCTGTTTCCCGATAAAAAATGCACCATCGTTTTTCAGCCGCATCTTTTCAGCAGGACCCGCGATTTCGCATCCGAATTTGCCGCAGTGCTGGACGAGGCCGATGAAGTGGTCCTGCTGCCGGTATATCCTGCGCGTGAACTTCCGATGGAAGGTGTGGACAGCAGCCTGATCGGCAGTAAAATGAAACGCAACAAGGCCCTGCTTCTGGAGAAAGACATGCTTGCCGGTTGGGTAACGGGCAACAGGGTGGAATTGCTGCTGCTGGCCGGTGCCGGAGATATTGATACCCTGGTGAATGAGGTACGGAATTCAATTTTGGAAAAAAAACTGTAATACAACCATGGCCGACAAGAAGCAAATAGGGAAATGGCTGCTCACCACCGTGTGGGTGCTCATAGCTGCGGGAACGGTTGTATTGCTGGTGGCCGCCAACAATAAGGGGAAACAGCAGCTCTGCACGGGCATGGAGGTTACGATCCAGGGTGTCAGCAGGCATTGCTTCCTGGACAAGAACGATATTCTTCTTGCCATCAATGAGTATCTGGAGGGAGGTCCGAAGGGCCAGCCCGTATCTTCCTTCAACTTGCTGGCGATGGAGTCGGAGTTGCGGAAAAACGTGTGGGTGCGTAAGATTGAAATGTATTTCGACAACAACAACGTGCTGCAGGTGAATGTGCATGAGCGTGAACCGGTAGCGAGGGTGTTCACCACAACAGGTGGTTCTTTTTATGTGGACAGTGCGCACATGATGCTTCCGCTGAGCCAGAAATATTCAGCCCGGCTGCCGGTGTTCACCAATTTTCCTACGGACCGCCGTGTGCTTACTCCGGCCGACAGCAGCCTGCTGGGTGATATTGTTGCCATCGGCCAGGCCGTGCGCAACGACGATTTCCGGATGGCGTTCATCGAACAAATAGATATAACGTCCGTAAGGGATTTTGAATTGGTTCCGAAAATCGGTAACGGCCTGGTGCGCCTGGGTACTGTTGAAAATCTGGAAGAGAAGTTCAGCAAGCTGTTGTTGTTTTTCCGCAAAGTGGTCATAGGGGGTCAGGCCTGGAACCGGTACAGCACGATCGATCTGCGGTTCCGCGACCAGGTTGTGGCGCAGCGGCGCGATGCTGCCGATGTTGTGGCCGATTCGGCCGCCGTAAAAGCCATCCGCCAGACCATTGAAGCCTATGCACGCAAACTGGCCAACGACACCCTTCAGTCGCTGATGCGCGAGAACGAGCATACCCAGGAGAACATACCCGTTCTGCTGGAATCTTTTGAGCGCGATGATGAGGATCCTGCCGAAGCAGGCACAGCGGTTCCATCCATTCTTCCAATTTTGAAACCAGCCGCAAACGCAAATAATAATTCCTTGAAAACTGCTAAGACCCCGACGAAGACGCTGGATCCCGGACCCCGTGCAAAATCAGTACCCTACCCTATGAAAAAAACCGGACTGGCTTCGGCCCCGGTTTCGTCCGCTGCGAAAAACAAAACGAAACCGGCAGCCCAGCCTGCTAACAATTTGAAAAAGAAGACTGCAGCGGCAGGCAGCGGCAACGATTACCGGTAATCTGCCGTATAAAAAACACAAACACAAACACAAACCTATAACTATGACAAGCGAACAAAACCCCATTCAGCCCATAGATGGCAGCCCGGTGAACAACAACCCCGTCATCGTAGGGCTCGACATCGGTACAACCAAAATCGCGGCAATCGCCGGCCGTAAGAATGAATTCGGCAAACTCGAAATCCTCGGTTTCGGCCGTGCGCCCAGCAATGGCGTACAGCACGGCATGGTGCTGAATATTGATCAAACCATTAAGGCCATTCAGGCGGCCTTGGAAAACTGTTATGCCAGCAATCCCAACCTCACCCTCAAGGAAGTATATGTGGGTATTGCAGGGCAACATATCAAAAGTTTGCAGACCCGTGGCGATATCGTGCGCCTTGACAATGAAGAGATCATCAACAAGGAAGAGGTCGACCGTCTCATATCCGAGCAGTACAGGACCTATATTCCCGCAGGCGACCAGATCATTGATGTGATACCGCAGGAATTCACGGTCGACAACTTGCAGAACATTCCCAATCCGGTGGGGTACACCGGCGTGAAGATGGGCGCCAATTTCCATATCATCACGGGCGACAAGAACGCAATCCGCAACATCAACCGTAGCGTCGACCGCTCGGGTCTGCGTACCATCGACCTGGTGCTGCAGCCGCTCGCCTCGGCCGCAGCCGTCATGTGCGAGCAGGACCTGGAGGCGGGTGTGGCCATTGTGGACATCGGCGGCGGTACCACCGACCTCGCAGTTTTTTATGAGGGCATCCTGCGCCATACCGCTGTGATTCCCTTCGGTGGCGAGAACATCACCATCGACATCAAAAACGGACTGAGTGTGCTGCGTACACAGGCTGAGCAGATGAAAGTGCAGTTCGGAAGCGCGCTCAGCAACGAAGCACGTGCCAATACCTTCATCACCATACCAGGCCTCAGGGGAATGCAGCCGAAAGAAATCGCGGTCAAAAATCTGGCCAGCATCATCCAGGCCCGTATGAGCGAAATCATGGAGTTTGTGGCTTTCCACCTCAAACAGGCGGGACTCGACAACCGTTTGCTGAACGGTGGCATCATCCTTACGGGCGGCGGTTCGCAGTTAAAGCATCTGCTGCAGCTTACCGAATATGTGACCGGGCTCAACGCACGCATCGGCTTTCCCAACGAGCACCTGGCGAGCGGGCATATCGAGGAACTGGCCAAGCCCATGTACAGCACCTGCATCGGCCTGATCCTGAAAGGCTACAATGATTATGAGAACAAGAACCGGAAATTTGCCGACACGTTTGTAAAGATTGAAGTGCCCGAATCGCTTCAGGTTCCTTCGGCAGGCGAAGCGTTGACTCAGCCGGAGCCGGAAGTAGAAACCCTGGTACGCATCGAGCAGCCGCAGCAACCCGGTTCCCGCAAATCACTCAAAGAGTTTATGGACTCTTTCAAGAACGGGCTGATAGACCTGTTCCGGGAAGAAGGGGATACCCGATTGGGATGATATAGTTTCCATACCGATGAAAAAGATCGCTCTTTTCTTTACAGATAACCCATTACTAACCCCGTCCTATTGGGTGGAACCTCTGCCCGGGTATGACGAAATGGTTTTCCGACATGCGGAAAGCCGCAAAAAAAAAACTATGATACAATTTGATTTGCCACAGGAGCAGTCCTCCATCATCAAGGTGATTGGCGTGGGCGGTGGCGGAAGCAATGCCGTCAACCACATGTATGGCCAGAAAATCGAGGGTGTCAATTTCATCATCTGCAATACCGATGCACAGGCCATTTCTCAAAGCAAAGTTCCGAACAAGATCCAGCTTGGACCCCATTTGACACAAGGTCTGGGCGCCGGCGCCAATCCCGAAATCGGCCGCCAGGCCACCGAGGAGAGCCTGGAAGAAATCAGGCGCATACTCGAGGTGAACACCAAGATGGCCTTCATCACGGCAGGCATGGGAGGCGGCACCGGTACCGGAGGTGCTCCCATTCTGGCCAAGATTTGCAAAGACCTGGGCATTCTCACCGTCGGCATTGTCACCACGCCATTCGCCTACGAAGGAAAGAAGCGGCTGCAACAGGCAAAAGATGGCATCGACCTGCTCAAGCAGCATGTGGACACCCTGCTGGTCATCAGCAACGACAAGCTGCGTCATCAGTTCGGCAACCTGAAAATGAAGGAGGCTTTCGGAAAGGCCGACAATGTGCTGGCTACTGCCGCCAAGTGCATCACCGATGTGATCAACACCACCGGGCAAATCAATGTGGACTTTGCCGATGTATGTACCGTCATGCGCAAAGGAGGATCGGCCATATTGGGCAATGCCTATGGCAGCGGAGAGAATCGTGCACAGGTGGCCATCGAGCAGGCCCTCAATTCACCCCTGCTGAACGACAGCGATATCCGCGGCGCCCGCTGGATTCTGATCAACATCAACTCGGCGGAAGGTGAGCACGAGTTCACCATGGATGAGGTGGAAGTGATACAGTCCTATGTGATCAGCCGTGCCGGTGAAGACAGTGATGTGATCATGGGCATGGGCTATGATGAAACGCTGGGCGACCAGATCGGCATCACCATCATAGCCACCGGCTTCCAAAACAAGGATCCGTTTGCGGGTGATTTGCTGGCCGCGAAGAACCCTGATGACGAGAAAATTGTCATGAAACTGGAATTGCCGGAGAAAACTCCCGATGCGGTATTGCAACCCGTCCTGAAACCGGCAGAGCCGGAAACACAGCCGGTTGCTGAAATTCCGGCTGAACCCACTTCTGCTGCGGAGCCGGCTGAAGCCGATTCCGATGCGAAAATTGTACTGCAGCTGGCCGATGTATCTGCGGCTCCGGTAAAACCGGAAGCGTTGAAACCAGAGTCCCTTCCGGAAGCCTCTCTACCGACTTTGCCTGACAATACGCCCGTATTTTTAGAGATTTCATCGGCTGCCGACCAGGTTCCGGTGATTCCTTTCGATGTGCCGCAAGTCGCACCTCCTGCACGCGAGAATGAAAATCCTGCAAAACAGGAAAGCAGTTCTGTAGAGCTGACTTCCGATCCGGCTGCCTCATCTATCACACTGCCTTCCGTCGTCGGGGGCTATCTGGCCAAACCGAAGCAGGTTTATGCCGGTAATGAAGATTCGGAAAAGGAGGATGAAGCTGTCGCAGATCAGGCTAAGGCCTCATTGATCCTTGATTCTGTGTCTTCCGGCGAAGTGTATATGGACATGCAGATTGTGGAGCGTGAACCGGAATCGGATTTGGTTGACAACCGGAATGAGGCTGAGTCCATATCGCTGGTGATGCCTGCTATGGAAGAGACGCCCCTCGGTGATGAAAATGAGGAAGTGCTGAAGAAAAGGGCGGCTGAACGCATTGCCCGGTTGCGCAATCTCTCGTTCAATGTGAACAGCAGCGACCCCAACAGCGATTTTGAGACGATACCTGCCTATATGCGGCGGAACATGGAACTCCACAACTCTCTGGCTGATGTCGAAACGTTCTACAGCAATTATACGGTGAAGGCCGATGCGAAGGATGATTCACCGTTTTCCAAACTCAATTCATTTCTCGACGGAAAGAAACCCGATTGATTTCCGTTTCCAACGCTGTTTGGCGCTTTAGTAGTTTGTGTTTGAAACGCCCCCGTGTAATGCGGGGGCTTTCTTTTTGCATGGATGGGTGGCAAGTTTGTTGGGCATTTGCAGTTCATAGAAGATGTTGTTCGTCGAATGCGGCCGTTTGTTGATATGGCGGTCTGATACCGATTGCCAAGATTTTAAAAAATAGAAAATAGAGGCTAACGACCTGAAGTTAAAGAGATGTCGATAGGCCTCCCCCGGCCCCTCCAAAGTAGGGGAAGAAGATGCATCCTATTCTCCCTGACTGGCGCACGAGTTCGCTCGTGTGCCTGGACGTTACTAATACCGATGTCAGCGCTTTATCTTCAACTAATTGCGTGAATTTAGAGAGATTGGATATCTGTAATGGAACAATTTCATTGGCCCAAACAGCTATCACATCGGCATTATACGGGGAAATTTTTGGGCTAAAAGTAGAGTCACTTTCGAATGTCATATTCGTCGCTATAAAAAAAGTGAGGCATTCCATTCGGATATGCCTCACTTCCAGTAAACAGGTTACTTCGGAGTAATTATTTCATTTTTTTCAGCTCCTTCAGCAGGTCGTCATTCATTTTCACATAATCGTCGTTCCCTTCCTCCTTGGCCAGTGCCCTTGAGGCGTTGGCACTTTGGGTGGCTCCGGCGATATCGCCCATTTCTTTCTGGATTCTCGCCTTATAGAGCATGATCCAGTATGCTTTGGGATTGGCTTCTACCGCCCTGGTCACATTTTCCAGCGCCTTGGGCAGGTTTTTGTCATATTCATTGTAGAATTGCGCGGCCTGCCAGTAGGGCTTTTTTTCTCCGCTCATGGCCGACTCGATCTGTGCGCGCAGTTTGTCTTTTATGTTGGTAGTGATGGGAACCGATACAGCACGTTTTTCCCACATCATTTCGAGCGTGCAACTTTCCGGCTTGATCTGGCCGAACTGCATAGTGAAGGTTTCTACCGGTTGCTTCAGCGTGGAGGAGGGTACCGTGCAGCGGGCCACATCTTCACTTTCCTTATAGCCGTCAACGCCCCAGTTGCCGAGCCCCTTGTTGAGAATGACCACCCAGCTTTCCTCGCCGGGGATGGTATAAAGTACGTAGGTGCCTGTATCGATTTTCTTGTCGCATAAGGTAACCGGTTCTGTGAAAACGATTTTTACAGGGGCATTCGCGCCGGTGCGCCAGAGTTTCCCGTAGGGCACCACGTCACCGAAAACCTTTCGGCCCCTTGCCGAAGGGCGGGAGTAGGTGAGTTCGACACGTCCCATACCGAAATCCTGACGGATGGTTTGTACGGGTGAGGGGGCAGGCATTTTCACCTGGGCTTCAGCAGCCGGGAAGTAAAACGATGAAAGCAGGGTGAGAGTCGCAATGATTTTTTTCATGATATTTTTTTTGTTGGGATAAATGAGCTGTCAGCAATTTTCTATTTCAGACACTGCGAAAATACTTATAACAAGCCACCCGCCTGAAGGTTTATTTAAATTAAAAATTTACGCTGATTGTTGTCCGGGCACGGTTCTGCCCTCGCGTGTCCCAGGCAGGTCCTGTTTTTAAGAGGCGGATGGCCTCGGCATCACATTCCGGTGAAACGGATTCAAGCACGCGGATGTCGGAAAGTTTGCCGTTTCGCCTGACCGTAAAGCCCAGCTTCACGGAACGCCCGCTGTATTTTTCGCGGATTTCCTGCGGTAAAGAAATTGATGATGCCAGATAACGGTCATAGTCCGCCCGTCCGCCAGCCGGTGTTGCAGGGTTCGGGACCTTATCCTGCCCCGAAAGGCCTTCTGTAGTTATCTTTCTCTCTCTTTTGCTTAAACCGCTTTTCTTCACTTCATTGGCAGCAACTGCGGCCACTTCTTCTTTTTCAGAGGTAACGGCTGCATCTGCTGCGTTTTTGGAGTTGTCCGCTTCTACTTTCTGAGCAGAGGCTGCTTCGGTAACAGCCGGCGGCTGAGGCAATTCGCGCACACTTTTGTTTTTAACATTTTCCTCATCCGAAGCAATTTTTTGCAGGCTGTTGTTTTCTTCTTCCCTTAATGTTGCGGCATCTTTTTCTACGGGCGTTGCAGCAGGATTTTCCTTCCTCTTTTCTGAGGCGGTTGTCAGGGCTTTATCCTCTGCTTTCTGGGGTTCAGCTGCAGCCTTCGCAGTTCCTGCCGCATCGGCTGTATTTCCCGCTGCTGTATCCCGGGCTGTATTTTCGGGCATCCTGTTTTCAGCGATGCTTCCTGTGCCCGAATCATTTTCTTTTCTGGAAAGCAGCAGATATGCTGTTGCGGCAAGCGTTACGATGAGTGCCAGTGTGGCAGCCATGCGCATGAATTTTTTTGGAATCCATCCTCCCTTGCTGCCCGGCTTTTGTTTGATTTGCCGCTTCAGTTCATTGAGTTTTTCATAAGCGGTTTCCCCATTCGCCATCCGATAGCCTTCTATGGCTTCGGCCAGTAAAGGGTCGCCCAGCGCCGCTTTTTCGAGGGCATGCATTTCGGCCCCGGTCATATTGCCCGACAGGTAGGCCCTTATCTGCGCTGCGGTATAGGGTTGTGGCTCAGGCCGGTTGTCCATAACTTATCCGTTTGATTTCGTTCCCTTTTTTTCCATACATATTTTCAGATTTCTCTTTCCGTTTTGGATGTGGCTTCTCACCTGGTTCCATTCGAGCCCTGTTTTACTGACAATTTCGTTGTAGCAACAGTTTTCGAGGAAAAAGAGCCGCACACAGGTTTGCTGGTCGGCCTGCAGTGTAGCGATACAATGCTCCAGCAATTCCAGTTTTTCTTCCCGATCGTCAACGTCGTCGCTTTCAGGATGATTTTTTTCGGCCGATTGCATAAATGTCTCGTCGAGCGGGGTGGTGATACCTTTTTTCCCGCTCCGCAGCATCCTCAGGCAGTGGTTCTTGGCCACCACATGGATCCAGCTTCTGAACTGGCCGATTTCGTGCTTGATCAGTTTTTCGGGCAGTTGCAGGTAGATGTCCATGGCGGCGTCCTTGCTTTTTTCAGGGTCGGCCAGATACTTGAGGCACACACCGAAGATAAGGTCGGCATAGCGCAGGAAGAGCTGTTCAATATGCCGGGTATCACCGGAGTCGCAATAGGCGGCTATCAGTTCGGCATCGCTGGAAGCGTCCGGTCGGATGGGTTTGATGAATGCCAATTTGGATATCGCTTAGTCAAAAAATATCTTGATGCTTTGGTAGAACAGCTGTGCGTTCATCAACTGGTGCTGCATGCCCTCCTGTTTTTCGTTGAAGCCGCGCAACCCGAAAAGCCCGGCGGCATTGCCCTTGTTGATGGCGATTTCGAGATGTCCGGCTGAATTGAACAGGGCCAGTTTCTCTCCCTCATACACATCGGCGTAGGTATCGCTGATCTTGTCGATCACTTCATCGCGCCGGAATACGATTTTGAAGCTACGGCCTTTACGCTGCTCCTCGAATTCCTGCCGGGTGATATTCACTACCACATTCTCGAAATGATCTACAAAGATGATCTGCCCTTCGATCCAGTTGAGGCCTGTTTTGGGGCGCAGTGCATTTTTAATCTGGATTTGTGTGTGGATATCGCCGATCTGGTCGAGAGGTAGGCCTGCCTGCAGTTGCGCTATGGCCCGTGCGAAACGTGCGGAAATGTAGAGGATTGTTTTGGGGTCATTGGGGTCGGTGGATAGGGCGGCAACCTGCTCGGGCAGGCCTTCCAGCAGCATGGTGAGCAATCCGTTGTTGGCGCAGCAGATATGCTGCCCGCGATGGGTGGCCACCAGCAAACCTGCCGATTTTTCGTCGAAAACGTTGATGAGGATGAGGTGTATGGTATCGGCCGGAAAATTCCGGATGGCATTCCGGCACAGATAGGCGGCCTGGGGCAGATTGAAGGCGGAAAGGTCGTGGGTGATGTCGATGATGGTGGCGCCGGGAATTTGCTGCAGCAACTGGCCCTTGATGGCGCCGATGATGAAATCCTGCTGGCCAATGTCGGTAGTGAGGGTGAGCAAAGCCATATGCGGTTCAGCGGAATACCGGGTTAGCGTTGAGCGTTTGCCTTGTTAGCTGGATCATTTCACAAGCGCTCCATTTTTGAAATAAAAACGGTGCACCAGTTTGTCGGCCAGGGAAGGGAAAAGTTTGTTGAGCCATACGGTGCGTTTTCCGGTGAAGGTGAGCAGCCTGCTTCGTTTTCCCTTCTCGATGGCGTTGAGGATGTGCAGGGCGCACTCGTCGGCCTGCATCATGCGCTCCTCTTCCATTTTGCTTTCGCCTGTGCTGTTGCCTGCGCTGTCGAGGGCCGCGTTCCGAATATTGGAGGAGGTGAATCCGGGCGAAATCCAGATGACCTCTGCCCCGCTGTCGTGCAGTTCGGTCCGGAGCGACTCGAGCCATCCGTTCATGGCGAATTTGGATGCGGAGTATCCGCTTCTTCCGGGAAGGCCGCGGTATCCGGCGATGGAGGAGATGCCGGCGATGGTGCCCTTGCGCGCGATGATGCTTTCAAGCGCCAGCTTGGTGCAGTAGACCATTCCGAAGAAATTCACGTCCATTACTTTCCGGATCACCTCCACATCGGCGTCTCTGAACAGGGCCCGCATCGAAATGCCCGCATTGTTGATGAGTATATCGATGCCGCCGAACGTGCTGATGGTACTTTCGATGAAATTGCGGCAATCGTCGAAGCGGCTCACATCGGCCACCCGTGTATGGATGATCTGGCTGGAATATTGGACCTGGAGTTCATAGAGCTTGTCCTGATTGCGGCCGCAGGTAGCAATCCTCGCTCCCCTCGGAATCAGGGCGTCGATCAGGGCCTTCCCGATGCCATTGCTGCCTCCGGTGATTACCACCACTTTATCTCTGAAAAAATCCTGCATACCTTTTGCTTGAAGCAAAAATAAGGCAGATAGGCCGCCCTTGCTTTGGTCGGTTATGAATATCTGACCCTTTGGGTAAAAACTTTTTGGAATCCTGACTGCCAAGTGGCAATTTTTCCTATTTTTGCGCACCCTTGGAAGAAGGGCAGGGATCTGGTAGCTCAGTTGGTAGAGCAATACACTTTTAATGTATGGGTCCTGGGTTCGAGTCCCAGCCAGATCACAAAAGGAATTCAGCGATG
>JBIIDU010000247.1:0-3741 GCA_044238165.1 Ferruginibacter sp.
TATCTTTGCTTTAGTTGCATAAGCAACTTTTTTACCCGCATCTGCAACAGCCGGAATCAAGGTAAAACCCGGTCATTTTTCAATGGGTCCGGCCACATACGACGACAAAAAAACAGCCAATGAAAATCTTAGTGTGCATCAGCAAAACCCCCGATACCACGGCAAAAGTAGCGTTCACCGACAACAACATGAAATTCGCCACCGATGGGGTGCAATGGATTGTCAATCCCTACGACGAATGGTATGCACTGGTAAAAGCCATTGAAATCAAGGAAGCCGACCCCTCTGCACAACTGCATATCGTACATGTGGGACCGGCAGAAAATGATGCCATCATCCGTAAAGTGCTGGCACTGGGTGGCGACGAAGCTATCCGCATCAATACCGACAGCGATGACAGCCACTATATAGCCGCCCAGTTGGCCGCAGTTGCAAGGGATGGCGGTTACGACCTTATCCTGACCGGGAAAGAAACCATTGATTACAACGGCTGCAGTATCGGTGGCATGCTCTCCGAGATGCTGGACCTGCCCTATGTGGTTCTGGCTACCCGCCTCTCGCGTGAAGCCGGCAACGTAGAGCTGGTCCGGGAAACCGAATCCGGCGAGGAAACGGTATCCGCAGCCATGCCGTTGGTCGTATCCTGCCAAAAAGGAATGGCCGAACAACGGATCCCCAATATGAAAGGAATTATGGGCGCACGCACGAAACCACTTCGGGTGGTGGAACCGGTAGCGGCCGACAAACTCACGCATATGGTAAGTTTTGAATTGCCCCCTGCCAAAGCGGGAGTAAAACTCGTTCCTGCCGATCAGCCTGAAGAACTGATCCGCCTGCTCAATGAAGAAGCCAAAGCCATCTGACCCTGTTCACCTACACAAAACCATCAACGATCTGCCATGCAAGTACTAGTTTTTATCGATCACTCGGAAGGAAAAATCAGAAAAGCTTCGCTAGAAGCCGCATCCTACGGAGCAACCATCGCCGCCAACTCAGGAGGAAAGGCCGAAGCGGTAGTATTAGGTAAGGTTACAGAAGATCTTTCAGCACTTGGCGGTCAGGGAATCGTCAAAGTTTACACAATAGACGCGGCTCAACAGGGAGACGCCCAGTCTTCCGCTGCCGTGCTGGGTGATGTGGTTGCGCAAACAGGGGCGCAGCTCATCATTTTCCCGAATACCGCTTCCGGGAAAGCTCTTGCACCCCGCCTAAGCGTGCGCCTGAAAGCGGGAATGGTAAGCGGTGCGGTAGCGCTTCCGGATACATCAGCCGGATTTGTTGTCAAAAAGAATGTATTCAGCGGAAAGGCTTTCGCGCATGTTTCTGTTGACACTCCCGTAAAAATCATTGCATTGAATCCCAATACGTTCCCGGTAAGCCAGTCGGGCAATATGGCTGTCGTTGAGGCACTTGGAGTGAATATACCCGCTTCACGCATAAAGGTGCTGGGCACCAGCAAGGTCGAGGGGGAAGTTTCGCTGACCGAAGCGGAGATCGTGGTAAGCGGCGGAAGGGGATTGAAGGGCCCTGAAAACTGGGGACTGGTCACCGAACTGGCAACACTCCTGGGCGCTGCCACAGCCTGCAGTCGCCCGGTTGCCGATATCCACTGGAGGCCACACCACGAGCATGTGGGACAGACCGGCATTGCCATCGCGCCTAATTTGTATATCGCCATCGGCATATCCGGCGCCATCCAGCATCTGGCCGGAGTAAACAGAAGCAAAACCATTGTGGTCATCAACAAAGATCCCGAAGCCCCCTTCTTCAAGGCCGCCGATTACGGAATTGTGGGTGATGCCTTCGAAGTGGTGCCCAAAATAATTGCGGCTGTTAAAAAATTGAAGGGAGTTGCCTGATTGTATGGCTCCCGGCCGATGCTTCACGTAAAATTGCTGCATCAGATGACGGCGGCTTCTCCCCGACCTTACCTCAATCAGTTTTTTCCGCGGGAATAGCGTTATACCAGGCCCAAGCCGGCACCATAAACGTCCGTCCCGGGCTGGGCCGAATTCCCCTGCATGACTTCTACTGCCTTGCCAATAACGTGAAGCAAAAAAGTAACAAGCCAAATAAAAAAATACATTAGTTTCGTCGTCAGGTATGAAAAAAATTGAATTGGAAATTGTAGCATTATCGCACAGCATCACCCAGACCCATTCGTATGCGGTTGTGCTCGGCGAAATCAACGGGTTACGCCGCATACCGATCGTCATCGGCGGGTTCGAAGCCCAGGCCATAGCGGTTGCCCTGGAAAGGATGAGTCCCAGCAGGCCCCTCACCCACGACCTGATGAAGAACTTCATGCTCGCCTTCAATGTAGACCTCCATGAAGTGGTCATCACCGACCTGAACGAAGGAATTTTCTTCAGCAAACTGATATGCAGCAATGACAAGGAGACGGTGGAAATTGACTCGCGTACTTCCGATGCCCTGGCACTTGCGGTTCGCTTCGGTTGCCCCATCTATATCTACGACAACGTGATGGACAGCGCAGGAGTGATGGTGGAAAGTGACGAGAAAAAAAAGAAGGAGGGCACTTCTGTCCAGGAATCTGCCGAAACAGGCGCGCATGACGATCTTTCCAAAATGAATCTGGAGGAGCTCAACACCCTGCTCAACGAAGTACTCGACCAGGAAGATTATATCCGCGCCATTTCCATCAGGGACGAAATCAAGAAGCGCACCAAATAAGCGCCAACGGTGCCAAAATCTGCAACGGGCATGGATTGCGCTTCAGATATGCCTGCTTTTATTATACGGATACACTCAGTTTCCTTTCAAAAAAACTGATTTGCTCAGCTTTCCCAACTGCAAAATCAATCTTGGTCTCCGGATTCTCGATAAGCGGCCGGACGGCTATCACAATCTTCAAACAATATTTTTTCCGGTGCCGCTTTTCGACGCTCTGGAAATAATTGCCAATTCCGGAGGGGAGCAGGATGTCATCTTCACCGCATCCGGATTGGCTGTGAACACAGCGGAACAGGATAACCTGTGTGTGAAAGCGTATCGGCTCCTGAAAAAGGACTTTCCCAAACTTCCACCGGTGAGGATCCATCTGCACAAAACCATACCGATGGGTGCAGGTCTTGGTGGCGGATCTTCCGACGGAGCTTTTACACTTTCCCGGCTCAACAGCCTGTTCCGACTGGGTCTTTCATCGGAGCAATTGGGATCATACGCCCTTCAACTGGGTAGCGACTGTCCTTTTTTCATAGTCAACAAACCCAGTATCGGTGGGGGGCGCGGCGAGTACCTTCTACCGGTGGAACTCACGCTGTCGGGATGCTCGCTTGTGCTCATCAATCCGGGCATCCATGTCGATACCGGTTGGGCTTTCCGTCAACTTGCCGAGATCCGCTCCGGGCAAAAAGCTGAAACCATTGCCCTGCACCGGGTCCCCCTGTTACCTCTGGATGAATGGAAGCATCTGCTGACAAATGACTTCGAAGAACCTGTTTTTGCCCGATACCCGGAAATCGCCGAAATCAAACACGAACTCTATCGCCGGGGCGCCCTTTATGCATCCATGAGCGGCAGCGGCAGCACCGTCTTCGGTTTTTTTGAAAATCTGGCCGAAGCAGTATCTGGCTGGCCCCCCACCTGGTTTGTCCGTAGGCTTCCGCTTTGAGTTGTTATAGCAATCCTAAAAAACTAAGACCCAGTTTTTTTTCCGGCCTGTTTCTGTCAGTTTGTGATAAATTGCAACACCGTTAGGCCACGAACATCAAAATAAAT
>JBIIDU010000248.1:0-3740 GCA_044238165.1 Ferruginibacter sp.
TTCGCGGGAGAGCTCGGGCATACCATCATCAGACCAGGGGGACGGCCGCATAAAACCACCGGCATGAGGGGCAGCCTGGAGGCCTATGCATCGGCAACGGGTGTGCGGGAAACAGCAATCGAACTGCTCACCGAGCATCCCGAAAAAAGCAGCCTGCTCCGTGATTATACCATCAACGAACTCACCAGTGAAACGGTTTACGACTGCGCCATGAAGGGCGATAGCATCGCGAATGAAATCTTTGAATTCACCGGACAGATCCTGGGCGAGTCGCTCGCCAATTTCATCATGTTCTCCTCGCCGGAAGCCATAGTGCTGTTTGGTGGGCTTACCAAAGCCGGTCCACTGCTGATCAATCCCACCCGCAAACATATGGAGGCCAACCTGCTGCCGATTTTCCGCAACAAGGTGAAACTGGTTTTCAGCGAACTGAAAGAAGCCGATGCCGCCATTTTGGGCGCCAGCGCTTTGGTGTGGTAAAAAACAGGGTTCCTGCTGATGAGAGCCGACGGGCAGAAAAATCACCGACCACTTCCCTTCATCGCTTTACGGATAAGAGAACCGGTCAAAGTGGCCATGCCGCCAATCAGCGCACCAATTACAGCCGCCAGCAGCAGCAGTAATTGCGGGCTGTCACGTTTTATAATCAATGCAGAAATGCGATGCGCGAGAATATGCTCATTGCCGCTGCTCAGCCTCCAGGCCATGCCGCCCCAGCAAACAAAAAGAGCGAGGAAGCCGCAGAGAAATGCAGGTAAGGATTTCTGAGGAATGGCAAGCCCCACCACGAAGGCGGCTACCGCAATCGACCACCAGGGAAAATACATGCCCATGGCCACGGAAAGCAATCCGATCAGCATGAATGCTACAAGAAATTTGGCCTGCGTGAGTTTGATCATGGTATGTCAGGTGTCCCTGATGTATTTATTTTTTTGCAACCGGGTCGAAATTCAGCCGCCATTTCACCCGGCTGTCATTTTGCTGTTGTTTTTGCATCATCCAAAGTTTGTAATAACGTCCGGAAGCCCAGTCATCCACGAAACTGTCATAATAACGGCTGCCGGGATTGCCGTTTTGGCCTCCCGGATAAATGCCACGTGCATCGGTGGTTTCGGTAAGGCTGACCACCATCCTCCAGCTGGGACCGTGCGTTTCCTTAATAGCGTTAAGGCAATTGGTACCCCCACCTGTTTTCAGGTTATAGCGGCCAAGCGGCTCCAGCTGTGCTAGGTGGCGGATGCGGGTTGATTTATACTTTGCCCATTCCGGCTTTTCGGTTGCCCAGATCTTCTTCAGTTCCGGTGTTGATTCCGATAAGGCCTTGGTCACCATGTCGCCCAGTGATTCCACTGGAAGGGTTTCCGTATTGTCGATGAAACGATAGGCGGTATCGCGCAACAAGCTTTCGGCAAGAGTACTTTCGAAGGGTCTCAGGATCGTGGCGGGCGCGGTCCGGAATTCGTCATCATAAATCAACGCGTAAAACTTTTTCCAGAACACGCTGAAAACGGTGGCCCCTTTCGAATCCGCATCGTTGACATGGTTCCATTGGGTCAGCACATCCACAAAAAAACGGTCGTTGTTGGTTAATGCCGAGGGATTGATGTTGGCCAGCAGCAGGGGGAGTATGGCGTCGGCGAATGCATTTTCGTCGCTGAGCTGCAATTTCATCATATCCTCTGGCGTGATTCCCGACATGGCAGTCAACTTCCTGTTGAGGAAGATACCCCTGTACAGCGGATAGTTGCGGCCGAGATAATAGGGATAGGTTGTATCGGCAGGTTTCTGGTTGGCGCTGCTTACAAAAGCCCTTTCGGGATTGTACTGAAAGGGATTTTCTGATTCGGGAATCATGCCCTGCCATAGATAGCTACTGTCCTGCCCCGGCATCACAAAGTCGCCCTGCCCCTTCCATTTCGCAGGCCATTTGCCCTGTGCTGTAATGGCGATATCGCCGTTTTTTGCAGCAAATACGCAGTTCTGACCGGGTGTTTTGAGATTACTGATTGCTGCACGATAGTCATCATAATTCCTGGCCCGGTCCAAAAGGTAAAAGAGCAGTAATTCCTTACCCGGATCGTGGGCCGTCCAGCGCAGTGCGATGCCCGTAGTGGCAGATGAAGATAGGGGCGATTTGTAATGCCGGTCGTACATCACCGGCCCAAAAACAGTATAGGCTACAGAGTCGATGATATCGGTGGAGTCTTTGACACGTATGGTTTCAACACGAAATTCAACCGGCACCCAGCGGTTATCAAAAAGGTATTCTTTTCTTTCTGCGTCTCGGAACCGGACACTGTAATAATCTTTCACATCCCTGCCCCCGTTGGTGAATCCAAAAGAACAACTATCGTTGAACCCCATGATGATGCCCGGCGCTCCGGGAAATGATACTCCGTAGGCATTGTGTCCGGGCATGCTGAGCTGCATCTCATACCAGAGCGAAGGCAGATTCAGACCCAGATGGGGATCACAACAAAGAATCGGAGCACCGGTTGCTGTTTTACTGCCCGCCACCGCCCAGTTGTTGCTGCCGTTTTCACGGTCGGGTTTTTCCTGGCTGATGGGAACGGTTACCGGGTTGGTGAAGTATGCCGAGTCCGCATCCACCGGCGCAACCGGAATGATGCCCGGCTTTGCGAATTCGGTTCCGGCAGGCACTACCGGATCCAGAGAATCCTGGTTGAAAGGATACAGCAGTTTGAAATCGGCTGGATTAAAAAAGCGTCGGGCATTTGTCATCTCAAAATCATCATCATGACCTGCCAGGTCGTACGACATGTATTTCAGGAAGAGGACCGATTTCAGATTGGTCCAGGGTTCGGGTTTATAGCCGATCAATTTGTATTCCAGCGGCAGTTGGCTTTCTTTCAGGGAATTGATATACGTGTTTACCCCCGCGGTATAGGCGTCCATTGTATTTTTCATCAGGGTGTCGCTTTCCAATTCTTTAAGCGACTGCTCGGCCGCATAGCCCATACCCATGCGCCGGAATTGCCGGTCGTGCTCAATCCCTTTTTTGCCGATGATTTCCGAGACCCGGCCTGCAGCGGAAAAAACCTGCAGCTCCATCTGCCAGAGCCGGAAACGGGCATGCAGGTAGCCCTGCACAAAATAAAGGTCGTGGTCGTTTTCGGCAAATACATGGGGCACCAGCCTGTCATCGAAATAAACATCCGTTTTGTCTTTAAGATTCGGCAAACTGAGCTGCCCGCTGTAATCCATATGCACATCTTCCGCGTTCTGCCATAAGCCATGCTGGGGGCTGAGCAGTTTGCCCAAAGGGGCCGGGAGAAATACGGTGGTATCGAGCAGGTAAACCAAACCGGCTGTCAACAATGCAGTGAAAACGGGAAATAAAATCCTGGGCTTCATGACCGATTGTGCACTGAACCCGCCCAATAGGAGAAAAAGAAGAATCCCGGCGGGTCAAACGCGGGGAAAGGTACATTTTCGAAATGAAATCGCTGGTGTAAAATCTGGTAAAATTATTAACAGCGCCTCATTTCGTCCGGTCACTGCGGATTTCTAATTTTGTGCCATGAATCAGGAAACCGCCTCCGTCCGTAATATTCTGGGACTTAGATTACCCACCGACCCACGTTGGGTAAACCTGGCCGGCCTGCAACTGGCCGAAATACTTACAGACCATGCTTATTGCGAGCAAAAAGCCGCCACAACCTGCATTTCGCTCATTCAGCGATACCCCGACCGGTTAGAACTGGTAGAGGAGCTCTCCC
>JBIIDU010000249.1:0-3736 GCA_044238165.1 Ferruginibacter sp.
GTTTCCACCAATGCATTGGGGTATTCGGTCGGGCTGTTGAGCATGAAATTGAACGACCCGGTAAGTCCGTAGTCTTTCAACCCCAGTTCCTGTAGATGCCGGTGGATGCTTCCGGCCAGTTTTGAAAAACCTGCATAGCGGTAATAACAACTGGTTCCCGAAACCTTCAGCGGGTCTTCCGATGAGTTGAGGTGGATGCTGAGCAGAAGGTCGGGCAGGCTGTCGCGGTAAAAAAGGATACGTTGCTTGTTGTCGAAAAAACTGTCGGTGGTGCGGGTCATGATGATTTTCGCTCCTTTTTTTTCAAGTACTTTTTTCAGTTCGAGGCTGAGCAGAAGGGTCAGTTCCTTTTCGTAAACACCGGTGGCGCCCACCGCGCCGTTGTTTTTTCCTCCGTGTCCCGCATCTATGGCAATGGTGAGGTGATGCAGGGCAGGGTCGGCCGGTTGACGCCGCACTTTTATGACCAGGTCTTTTCCGTTGTAATAAATCTGATGCCCCCAGTGCTGTTTGTGATGAAGCATGATTTTGATTCGGTAGATGCCGTCGGAAAGTTGTTCGTAATCCACTTGTTTGATTTCCCTGGCTGTTGAAAGATGTGTCACCCAGTTGGTGTTGTTGGTTGCCCCGAACACGTCCACCAGTAGTGCAGCGGGGTCGGTTTGTTGCATCGACTGGTAAGGAAGCCGGTCGGTCAGGTTCAGTTTCACATAGTCGAAACGCTCATCTCCGTAAGCAATCAGTTTTCCGGTGAGTGACTGGGGAGCCGGGCTGCCCGCGGGTAAAAAGCGGATATGTTCTTCGGGAATGAAGGCGCTGCGGTTTTTGGTGAGCTCCACCCGGTAATCGCTGCCGATTTTACCTGTGATGTTGAGCCGCACATTGCTGTCGAGGTATCCGATCTTGGCTCCGCCCAGCCGGTCGTCGCCCAATCCGTATTCGAGGTGGGCGAGCCGGCCGATGGTCTGGGCCATATCCGAGGGAAGCGCCTCGGCGGTGGAGAGTGTGGTGCCGGTATATTTATCGCGACTGTTACCGCCGGGTCCCGTAATTCGTGCAAAAACTTTCTGAGCCGAAAAGCTATCTGTTTCCAGTAGGGTATAGCTTCCCTGATAGATGCCTGCCATCGGCTCTGATGTTGTAACAGGTCTTTCATAGAGCGGAACGAATCCAAGGGCGGAGACGGACTGGCCAGGCAGGGCTTTCACCTTGAACGATATCCGGTCGCCGGCCCTGAGTATCAGGTTTCCTTCCGGAAAAATCTGTATGCTTTCGATATCGAAACTGCCTACCGGCTTGGGTGCAGGCGGCAGTTCATAGACATAACGGATGGTTTTGGAAGATTCCCGTCCCCCGGGTTGTACTGCTTTCAGTTCAACCGATGTGCTGCCTGCTTTGAGATTCAGTTCGTGTACGAAGGCGCCGGTAGGATAGACGCGGACGGTTTCGCCGTTGATGCTGAGAGCACTGTTTTTTTCAACCGATCCGATGATGAACTGGCGGGCGCTGTTTACAGTGGTGGTTGCGGAGTAGGGTTGAATGAGTCGTATGGCAGGCGTCTGGCCAATTGACGTTGATGCAGTAAGCAGCAAGATTATTATTGGGAAAAAGAATGGAAACTTCTGCAACAGGTTTTTAAGATTCATCGGATAAATCTACTGAAACTCTTTTGTTGGTTCATGGCAATAATGCCGTTGCTTTTGGAAACAGTTCAGCAGCAATAACGGTTCAGCTCAACCAGCCGGTCGGAGATACGTCTTCTCGCATCTTTGGTGTTGAACGGTATTGTTTTGGTGAATCGTTTCAGGCCGAGCAGGAGCATCCTTTGTTCATCGCCGGTACTGAAGGCGTACAAGGCCTCTTTGCCTGAGCGGTTCACCCGGTCGATAGCCGAGTTCAGGTGGCATCTGAATAGGTCTTCCATCAGCGATATGGATGCACCCTTTCTTTTCTGGTTTTTCAGCACACGGAGCAGGGTGCTTTCCGCATGAAAGGTTTCAATGGCCATATCGGCGATATGCATCAGGATTTCCTGTTCGTCGCCAAGGCGGGTCATCAGTTTTTGCACGGCGGCTCCGGCTACCAGCAGGATGGATTTCTTCAGTTGCTTCACCGCTTTGATTTCGGCGGCCAGATACGATTCATCAACCTCACCGAAATCGGGGATGCTCATCAGTTCTTTCGAAACGGCCAGGGCGGGACCCATCAGGTCGAGTTTTCCTTTCATGGCCCTTTTGAGGATCATGTCCACCGCGAGCAGCCGGTTGATTTCGTTGGTGCCCTCGTAGATCCGGTTGATACGGCTGTCGCGGTAGGCCCGGCTGATCATGTAATCATCGCTGAATCCGTTTCCGCCAAATATCTGCACACCTTCATCCACCACAAAGTCGAGCACTTCGCTGCCGCTGATTTTGAGGATGGCGCATTCCACTGCAAACTCTTCCGCGGCACCGAGCAGCGATTCATGGAAAGGTTTTCCGGACTGCAGCAGTGCGGTTTCCTTGTCGTCGATCCATTTGGCCGTGCGGTACAGGGCGCTTTCGGCTGCAAAGATCCGGATGGCGCTTTCGGCAAGCTTGTGCTTGATGGCTCCGAAGGCGGCGATGGGCGATTTGAACTGTTCGCGGGTTTTGGCATAGTTGATGGTTCCTTCCAGGGCCGATTTGGCACCGCCGAGCGCTGCCGCACAAAGTTTCAGCCGGCCGATGTTGAGGATATTGAAGGCAATGATATGCCCGCGTCCGGGCTCACCGAGCAGATTTTCAATGGGTACTTTGCAATCCTGAAAATAAAGTTGCACGGTCGAAGAACCCTTGATGCCCATCTTATGCTCTTCCGGCCCGCGCGAAAAACCTTCGAAGCCGGGTTCCACGATGAACGCGGTGAATTTTTCTCCGTCGATCTTGGCAAAAATGGTATATACATCGGCGAATCCACCATTGGTGATCCAGCATTTCTGGCCATTGAGCAGGTAGTGCTTTCCGTCGGCAGAAAGCACTGCGGTGGTTTTTGCACTCAGTGCATCGCTACCGCTGTTGGGTTCGGTAAGGCCGTAGGCGCCTTTCCATTCACCGGTGGCCAGTTTGGGTATGTATTTGTTTTTCTGCGCTTCGGTGCCAAAGTAGAGGATGGGTAGGGTGCCGATACCCGTATGTGCCGCCAGCGCCACGCTGAAGGAATATCCGCCGCCCAATCCTTCGTTGACCAGTGTTGCGGTAATGAAATCTTTGCCCATGCCGCCGAGGTTTTCGGGAATGGCTGTTGCGAGCAGGCCCTGTTCGCCAGCTTTGTTCATGAGAGCGGGCATGAGACCGGGCTCCAATGCGTCAATCCGGTCCACTGCCGGCAGCACTTCCGTTGCTACAAACTGCAGGCACATGTCTTTCACCATCAGCTGCTCTTCGCTGAAATCTTCGGGGGTGAACGTATTTTCGGGAAGCGTATCCTTGATCAGCCACGCTCCTCCGGTTGTCTGGGTCAGTTGAATGTCGTTGTTCATGACGGGTGTATTGAATGGGATTGGTTCAGTTTGTTTTCCCGGGCGCCGTTTCAACGGAGGTTATCGTACACCTTCTGCAGCACTTCCCGTGCAAATTCCACCTGAGGCGCAGAAACTCCTGACAGCGCTTCCTCAAGGGTTTGCGCGGCCACTTCCATGGTCCGGTTTTCCAAGTCCTCCGATTCCCTGGTGAGATAGATCAGATTGATCCGCCGGTCGTTTTTGCTCGGCACCCGC
>JBIIDU010000043.1:0-13206 GCA_044238165.1 Ferruginibacter sp.
CGACTTTTCTTTTAGCCCATCTCTCTAACTTCAAAAAGTTAGCATCTATTTTCTATTTCTTAAAATCTTGGCAATCGGTATAACTTATACCTTTGCCCCCTTTCAATACAGCAGCTTTATGCGAACCACCCACTTGTCGGAACAGGAAATCATACGTCGCCAGAAACTGGAAGAACTCACCCAACTGGGCATCGAGGCCTATCCCGCTCCGCTTTATCCGGTCAGCATCACGGCGGCCGAAATCCGCGAAAAATACCGGGGAGAAGAAAACAAGCACGAATTTTCGGAAGTATGCCTCGCAGGCCGGATCATGAGCGTGCGCGACATGGGCAAAGCCTGTTTCGCCGTGCTGCAGGATGCCAGCGGTAAGATGCAGTGCTATGTGCGCCAGGAAGACATCTGCACGGGTGATGACAAGACCTTGTACCAGACGGTATGGAAAAAGCTGCTTGATATCGGTGATATCATCGGGGTGAAAGGCTTCGTGTTCACCACCAAAACCGGCGAAACATCGGTGCACGTGCAAACGTTCACCCTTCTGTCGAAAGCCCTGCATCCGCTGCCCGTCGTGAAGGAAAAAGACGGGGAAGCTTTCGACGAAGTGACCGATCCTGAATTCAGGTACCGGCAACGCTATGCCGACCTGATTGTGAATCCCGGGGTGAAGGAGACCTTCATCAAGCGTACAAAAATGATCAATGCCTTCCGCAGTTTCATGAACGAGCGCGGGGCGCTGGAAGTAGATACTCCGGTATTGCAAAATATTCCCGGAGGTGCTGCGGCAAGGCCGTTCATCACCCACCACAATGCGCTCGACATGCCCATGTACCTGCGCATTGCCAACGAACTTTATCTGAAGCGGCTGCTGGTGGGCGGCTTCGACTGGGTATACGAATTCAGCCGCAACTTCCGCAATGAGGGTATGGACCGCACACACAATCCCGAGTTCACCATACTCGAATTCTATGTGGCGTACAAGGATTATCTGTGGATGATGGAAACCACCGAGCAATTGCTTGAATCGGTGGCAGTGGCCGTCAATGGCAGCAGCCGCGCAACTGTGGACGGCAGGGAAATCGAGTTCAAGGCCCCGTACAAACGCATCGCCCTATTCGATGCCATCCGTGAGCATACCGGTTACGACATCAGCAGTATGGACGAAGCCGGCATCCGGGAAGTTTGCCGCACACTCCAGATTCATGCCGATGAGAAATGGGGCAAGGGAAAACTGATTGACGAGATATTCGGCGCGCGCTGCGAACATCATTATGTGCAACCCACCTTCATCACCGACTATCCGGTGGAAATGAGTCCGCTTACCAAGGAACACCGCAGCAAACCCGGACTGGTGGAGCGTTTCGAGCTGATGTGCAACGGAAAAGAGATTGCGAATGCCTATTCGGAGCTGAACAATCCCATTGAGCAGCGCCGGCGTTTCGAAGAGCAGGTGAAACTGATGGAGCGCGGCGATGACGAAGCCATGTTCATCGACCACGACTTTCTGAGGGCGCTGGAATATGGCATGCCGCCCACCAGCGGAATCGGACTCGGCATAGACCGCATTGCGATGCTGCTCACCAACCAGCACTCCATACAGGATGTGTTGTTTTTCCCGATGATGCGTCCCGAAAATCAGCCGGGTAGCTAATTACAGAGAACGGTGCCGCTCAGCGCACATCAAAATCGATCACTACGTTTTCCGATACCGGATAAGCCTGGCAGGTAAGGATGAATCCCTTGTCGATCTCCTCCTGTTCAAGCCCCCAGTGCACGTCCATTTTCACTTCTCCTTCCAGCAGCCGGGCCTTGCAGGTGCAGCACATGCCGCCTTTGCAGGCATAGGGGAGGTCGGCACCCTGGTCCAGTGCCGCATCAAGCAGGGTGGTATGGTTATCGGTAATGTCGAAGCGGAAGCTGCGCCCGTCGGCATTCAGGGTAACCTGTTTTTTGACGGCCGTGCCCTGGCTTTTTTCTGCAACGGCAGCACGCGGAGGCCGTGAACTGCTGAACAACTCGAAGTGGATTTGTGTGGCCGGAATGCCCGTTTTTTCAAGAAACGATTTGACAGAAAAAATCATTTCCTCGGGGCCACAGATGAAGTAGTGGGCATCGGCGGGGAATCCGGTCAGTTGCTGAAGCGATTGCAGTTTGGCGGCATCAATGCGTCCGTGATGTATATCGGCGTCTGATCGCTCGCGGCTCAGCACATGGATCAGCGAGAAGCGGTTCATGAACCGGTTTTTGAGTGCGGCGAGCTCTTCGAAGAAAATAACGGAGGCACGGTTGCGGTTGCCGTATACAAGCGTGAATTCACTTTCGGGTTCGCGGTGCAGCACTTCCTTGATGATGGAAATGACGGGCGTGATGCCGCTTCCGGCTGCAAAGGCGAAATAATGCCGGGTGCATCCGGGCGCTGTGTTGAATTTACCTGCGGGTGGCATCACGTCCAGCACGGTACCTGCCTTCAGTTCTTCATTGGCATAGGTGCTGAAGCGGCCGCCGTCCACTTTCTTGATGGCCACGGCCAGGGTGTTTTCGAAGGGGGCTTTGCAGATGGAGTAGGCCCGCCGCACTTCTTCTCCCTGAACAGTGGTTTTGAGCGTGATGTTCTGCCCTTCGGCAAACCGGAATGCTTCGGCAAGTTCGGACGGCACGGAAAAATGTACGGAAACACAGTCGGGGGTTTCGCGCACCACACGTGCCACGGTCAGCGGATGAAAATGTGCGGCCATTCAGCTTTATTTTTTTATACCCTGCAGCAACAGGCTTAGCATTTCGTTTTCCAAAAGCTGCGGAGATATGTTTTTGTTGTTACGATGCCAGAATTCGATGCCGCGCAGTGCCGATAAAATGGTGAGCACGGCTACCTGCGGCTGCACGGGCAGTAGCTCGCCGGAACGGATTCCGGTTTCAATGAGCCGGGCCAGCTGTTGTTCGTATTGCCGGCGCAGGGTCAGGAATTCGCCGAGGGCAGGTTCGGGCAAGTGTTTCCATTCATGGTTGGCCACATACACTTCATCATATGCAGCCAGCATTTTGCGTATATGGGCCCGGATGATCTTTTCAAGCAAATCGTGGCTCGGGCCACCCGCCAAAAGGATGTCCTGCTGCATGTGGATGAACTCATGGCCGGTTTTGATGCAGATGCTTTGCAGCAGTTCGTTCTTGGAATCGATGTGGTTGTAGAGGCTGGCGGCTTCCACACCCAGCTTGTCGGCCAGTTCGCGCATGGAGGCGGCCCGGAAACCCCGACGCCTGAAAAGTGCGGCGGCTTCGCGGATAATCACTTCGCGCTTGCTATGGTTGTCGGCGGTGATGATTTTTGCCATGAACGGACTGCGCTTGTTTTCTGCAAAACTACCGGGAATTGGCTTCGGGTTGAACCCAAATTAATGGCTTTTATCAGTATTTTTGAATGGAAAAACCCACCACATGATTCTTCAGCAGGTTGAGAAAAAGACACAAATTTCCCCCGAAGACTTCCGAAACAACTATTACAACCCCAAAAAGCCTCTGGTCATCACGGGACTGGCTGAACAGTGGCCGGCTTACCGCAAGTGGAACTGGGAGTATTTTATTGACGTGGTAGGGGATAAGGAAGTGGGGGTTTACAACAACGTGAAAAGTGATGCTTACACGCCCATCAATACGGCCGATGCCTATATGAAGTTCGGCGATTACCTGAGCCAGGTGAAGGACGGACCCCTGGAGCTGCGGATTTTTCTGTTCAATATTTTTCAGCATGCGCCCCAGCTCGTGCATGATTTCAACTGGCCCGAGGAGTTCATGAAGGGCTTTGTGAAAAAATACCCTATGTTGTTCGTGGGAGGCCAGGGATCGGTGACACACATGCACTTCGACATTGATATGAGCCATATCCTGCACACCCAGTTCATGGGAAAAAAGCGGGTTTTGTTATTCCCCTTCGAGGAGCAACACAAGCTGTACCGAAAGCCCTGGGAAGTGCTGAGCATGGCCAACTTCGAACGATACTACGAGCGGTTCGACTATGAGAACTTTCCTGCCACCCGGCTCGCCAGGGGTTATGAAGTGGTGTTGGAGCACGGTGACACCCTGTTCATGCCGGCGGGTTTCTGGCATCATATGGAGTATATCGACAGCGGATTCGCCATGAGCCTTCGGGCCCTGCAACACACAATGGGCGGCAAGCTCGACGGTGTGTGGAAGCTGTTCGGCATGCGGGGCATCGATACCCTGATGAAAAAGACCGCTCCCGTATGGTGGTACAACCGCAAAAAGAGCCAGGTTTATGACGAGGCTGAATCCCTGCTCAGGGCCGGTCGATAAATGGTGAATAAATTGTATTCTATTTTTTAGGATTCTGTTTCCTTTTTGGCATACATTAGCCTTCTCGTTATATTTTCCTCTACTGCCGAAAAACCCCAATTCACCATCCAGTTCCGATGAATCTGTGTGCGTATGCGAACGAACGATAGCCCGCGGGCACAAGTTTTTTCTTGTGGTTTCAGAGGTAAGAAGGCCGGAGATGTTTATCTCTGGCCTGTTTTTTTGGAGTCGGCACGACAAAAACACCAATAGAACCGATCATTGAGAAAGACAAAGAGGGGGGTGTGCGACATTTATGAATGCCGTCTTTTCCTCTGCGCCGGAAAGCGGACAGGAGAGCCTTGTGAGGATCAATCGGTTGTAATGGAGCGGAAAATTGAGGGGCCCCACCGGTATGTACTGTTTTCTCATAAAACAAGGCTGGTGAGGCCTGATTTTAAGTATTTTAGTGATATCACACAAGCCCCGGATTGAGCCATGAGCCTGATCGCCTTTTTTGATATCGAAACAAGCACAGACGGAAAACAGCTGTTGGATATCGGCTGTATCCTCTCGGACGAGTCCGACTTCCATATGAACAAACCCTTCGAATTGGAGCGGTTCACAGAAAAAGCTGATTTCATCTGCGGGCACAATATCCTAGCGCACGACCTGCTTTATCTTCAAAAGCATCTTGGCAAAGACGGCTGGGGTTTCGACAAAGCCATCGACACGCTGCCGCTTTCACCTCTCCTGTTTCCCAAAAAACCTTACCACCACCTGCTCAAGGACGACAAACTCCAGACCGATGAACTGAATAATCCGCTGAACGATTCCATCAAGGCGCGTGACCTGTTTTTTGATGAGGTAGCGGCATTCCGGAAGCTTGATGAGGGGTTCCGTGAAATCCTTTGTCTGCTTCTCGCCGATCAGCCGGTATTTCGCAATTTCTTCCGATATCTGAAGATGGTTACGACTTCAGACAAAGCAAAGCTGCAAAGTCTGATTCAGGAAAGGTTCAGAAACGAAATCTGCGATAATGCCGACCTCGGCACATTTGTCCAAACATCCCCCGTAGCCCTGGCCTACATGCTAGCCCTGCTCAACTGCGGCGACCGTTATTCCATTACGCCGCCCTGGGTGTTGAAAAATTATCCGGATGTGGAGCGTCTGCTCTTCCTGATGAGAAACACCCCTTGCCTTGCGCAGTGCGCTTACTGCAAGCGTGCATTTGATCCCATCGAAGCCCTGAAAAGACATTTCGGTTTTGCAAGTTTCCGCTCGTACAACAACGAACCCCTGCAACTTGATGCGGTCACCGCGGCCATCCAAGGAGAGTCCCTGCTGGCGATATTTCCCACCGGCGGCGGCAAATCAATCACCTTCCAGGTACCCGCGCTAATGAGTGGTGAAAATGCGCGGGCACTCACCGTGGTGATTTCACCCTTGCAATCGTTGATGAAAGACCAGGTGGACAATCTTGAAAAAAGGGGAATCACGGAAGCGGTCTGCATCAACGGATTGCTCGATCCCATCGAACGGAGCAAGTCGATCGAACGGATTGAGAAGGGACTGGCCAACATCCTGTACATCTCGCCGGAATCGTTGCGCTCCGTGACAATCGAACGGCTGCTGCTCAAAAGAAAGATTGCAAGATTCGTAATCGACGAAGCACACTGCTTTTCTTCGTGGGGTCAGGATTTCCGTGTCGACTACCTCTATATCGGTGACTTCATCGGAATGCTTCAGAGAAAAAAAGGCATTGACCATCCCATACCGATATCCTGCTTCACGGCCACGGCCAAGCAGAAGGTCATCGAAGACATCAAGACGTATTTTAGCGAAAAGCTCAATCTGCAACTGACTGTTTTCAGGGCAAACGCCACAAGGACCAATCTCCATTACCGTGTCTACCGCAAAGACAATGAGGAGGAAAAGTACAACCAGCTCCGGAACATCATTGAATCGCGGAATCGCCCGACCATCGTGTACGTGTCGCGCACAAGAAAGGCGTATAATTTGGCCAAACGCCTGACCGGCGACGGATTTCCGGCCAAACCCTACCACGGCAAGATGGATAAGGAGGAGAAGACGGAAAACCAGAACGGCTTCATGGCGGGAGAAGTGAACATCATGGTGGCCACTTCGGCATTCGGCATGGGAGTAGACAAGAGCGATGTGGGTGCCGTCATCCATTACGACATATCCGACTCGCTCGAAAATTATGTACAGGAAGCAGGTAGGGCGGGACGTGACGAAAATATCGATGCCGACTGTTTCGTGTTGTTCAACGAAGAGGATCTCGACAAGCATTTCATCCTGCTGAACCAGACAAAGATCAGCATCAAGGAAATCAACCAGCTTTGGAGAGCGCTCAAGGACCTTACGAAGACAAGAGACAAGGTTTCCAATTCAGCACTCGAACTTGCACGGAAAGCGGGCTGGGACGAAAGTATCAGAGAGATTGAAACGAGGGTCACTACCGCCCTTGCCGCGCTGGAAGAGGCCGGTTATGTGAAACGCGGACAAAACAATCCCCAGATTTTTGCCAGCAGCATTCTCTGCAGGAATGCGCAGGAGGCCATTGATAAAATAAATGCCTCAAAAAGTTTTGATTCCGCACAAAAGGCGAAGGCTGTCCGCATCATCAAAAAGTTGTTCTCCAGCAAAAGCAAGCGGCTTTCTACCGATGAGGCTGCAGAGTCGCGTGTCGATTACATTGCCGATCAGCTGGGTATCGTAAAGGAGGATGTGATCCGCATCATTGAGCTTTTACGGGAGAAAAAGATACTTGCCCAGTCGAAAGACCTGACCGCCTTCATCCGGAAATCGGACACGGCCGGACGGACGATGGCCATCGCCGAAAGTTTCCGGAAACAGGAAGAGATCCTGCTGGCCCAGCTCAAGGAGGAGGAAGCGACCTACAACCTGAAGGAGATGATCGAGCTGTTTCATCATGCCGAACTGAGGGACGCTTCTGTCAACAAGTTGCGAACCATCATCAATTTCTGGGCAATCAAACACTGGATCAGGCGGAACAACATGGAATACTCACGGAATCATGTGCAGATCGGCCTGCTGACAGGAAAAGATATTTTGCGCGAACGACTGGAGAAACGGCATTTGCTGGCCAGGCTCATCGCCGCGCATCTGCACGACAAGGCGGTCGAAATCGAAGGAGAGGCAGAATCGAAAGATGAAGTGCTCGTTGAGTTCTCGGTCGTAGAGCTTAAAGAAATGATAGCCGGGAACAAGGAACTGTTTGCGATGGAAGCCTCAATTGATGACATCGAGGACTGCCTTTTCTATCTTTCGCGGATTAATGCCATTCAAATAGAAGGCGGCTTTCTGGTGATCCACAACAAGATGACGATAGACCGGATTGAAAAGAACAACCGGGTACAGTACAAAGAAAGCGATTATGGGAAACTGAGGCAGTTCTACCAACAGAAAGTGCAGCAGATACACATCGTGGGAGAATATGCCAAAAAGATGATTGGCAATTATAAGGAAGCCCTTCAGTTCGTAGACGATTATTTCAGCCTGAACTATTCGTCTTTCCTGCTGAAATATTTTCCGGGCAGCCGTCAGGACGAAATCAGGCGAACCCTTACACCCGAAAAGTTCACAAAACTTTTCGGGACGCTCTCTCCCACACAGCTTCGCATTATCAATGACTCGGCCAATCAGCATCTTGTCGTGGCAGCGGGACCAGGTAGCGGAAAGACTAAAGTTCTGGTGCACAAGCTGGCCTCCCTGCTGCTTGCCGAGGATGTGAAACACGAGCAGTTGCTGATGCTGACATTTTCCCGTGCTGCAGCCACCGAGTTCAAAAAACGTCTGATGGAACTGATCGGGAATGCGGCTAACTATATCGAACTGAAAACCTTTCATTCGTATTGCTTCGACCTGCTGGGTAGGGTGGGTAGCCTCTCCGACGCCGGTAACATCGTGAGTAAAGCAGTAGAAAAAATATGCTGTGGCGAAATCGAGCCCTTCCGGATTACGAAAACAGTGCTGGTGGTGGACGAGGCGCAGGATATGAACAAGGAAGAATATGCTCTGGTGAAAGCGCTAATGGAACAGAACCCTGATATGAGGGTGATTTTGGTGGGCGATGATGACCAGAACATCTATGACTTCCGCGGTGCCGACAGCGGCCCTATGCAAATGCTCATAACTGAAAAAGGAGCTGTGAAATATGAGCTGACGGAGAACTATCGGAGCAGGGATAACATTGTTGCCATGGCCAATGCCTGGGCCGGCACAATCAGTGGAAGGCTGAAAACGGAACAGGGTTTTGCCCATCAACGTCAACCTGGGAGTATCCGTATAACCCGTTACGACGACAGTCGGCTTTACGTGCCCATTTGTGATGCAATGGTCCGGTATACTCTTTCCGGAACCACCTGTGTGCTTACGAGGACCAACGATGAAGCCATGTTGGTTTGCGGATTGTTGTTGCAGCGTGGATTCCGGGCGAAGCTGGTGCAATCCAACGATGGGTTCAGCCTGGGCAACCTTTACGAGCTGCGTCACTTCACCAACCTGCTGAACAAGGATACCGAAAATCCATTGATCTCAGATCAAGATTGGGAAGAGGCGAAGCGGGAATCGGGCAGCCATATCCGAACCAGTGCAAAAAGGGAGCTGGTCGATGCGGTGATCAAAGCGTTTGAGCAGACCAATACCGAAAGGAAATACAAGAGCGACTGGAGTACGTTCTTGTATGAATCGAAACTGGAAGATTTTCTGCGCATCGATTCTGAAGCGGTTTATGTCTGCACCATTCACAAAGCCAAGGGTAAGGAGTTCGAGAACGTATACCTACTATTGAGAAATTTCACTCCTGGAACAAACGAGGAGAAGCGGCTGGTTTATGTTGCCATCTCCCGGGCAAAAACAAATCTGTCTGTCCACTACAACGGCTCCTACCTCGACAACCTGCAGGCCGAAGGCCTGATTCATGCGCATGACCGCAACAGATATCCCGAGCCGGAACAGATTGCGTTGGTATTGGGGCTTCAGGATGTTCACCTCGGCTATTTTGAATTTGTTCAGCACCGGCTCAGGAATCTTTTCAGCGGCGCACGGCTTCATCCGCTTGAAGATGGCCTCGGAACAGGGGAGGAGATGTATGTGTTGAAATATGCGCAGAAATTCAAAGAGCAGTTGAAGGAATATTCCGCCCGCGGGTTCCGGATTGTGGAGGCCCATGCGGAGTTCATCGTTTACTGGAAGCACCGGGATAGGGAAAAGGAACTGAACGTGTTGCTCCCGCGGTTGATTTTGCGGAAGGGATGATTGGTAAGGGTTAATACCGGCTCATTCAGATTACAAATTCACCTGGTAACTGGTGCTGCGTCCCCCGGCATTGCCCGAGAGTTTGAATGCCTGTAATGCTACCAACTGCTGCATATCCCTTGTTGCCGTGGCTTTTGACGCCTTAGTCAGCCCAATATATTTTCTTGCGTTCATACCTCCCTCAAAACCTTTAGCGCCTTCTTCCAGCATCCGTAGGATAACAGTTAGCTGGCGGTCGTTCAGTTTCTCTTTAAACCGATCGAAGAACTTTGTTTTCTTCAACGTAAATTCAATTTGTTCTTCCGATTCAGTCTGTGCATCCAATGATGTTTTAATGAAATAGGCTATCCATGGCTTAATTTCATTGGATTGCTGGGCTTTTTCCAGTGAATCGTAATACAGTTTCTTATTCGCTTCTATTGTTCTGGACAGGCTCAACAGAACGGGTCTTCCGATTGTTTGTGCCAATGCTTTTTCTGCAATAGCCCGGCCAATCCTTCCGTTTCCATCTTCAAAAGGATGAATGGTTTCAAAATACAAATGGGCGATGGCAGAACGTACAGGGGCTTTTTTAATTTCCAGTCTCCCGCCCGGAGCCGTATCGTTGAACCATTGGACAAACTGTTCCATTTCTTCCGGCACTTTTGATGAGGGCGGTGCTTCGTAATGCACTTTCTCTTTCCCCACGGCACCGGAAACCACCTGCATAGGTTCTTCATGGGAGCGCCACTGACCAACGGTAATTCTTTTGTTTTCGCCCAGCAACATCCTGTGCCAGGCAAACAGTTGCTCTTCTGTCAAAGCATCCCTGAAAGTGTTACGGACATCAATCATCAGCTCCCCTAGCCCCGCAGCAGATTTATCCTTGATGTTTTCAGTATTGAAATGAAGTCCGAGGTTTTTCCGAATGGATGAAAGCACATCTTTTCTTCTTGGGTATTCACCTTCTATTTCCGAAGTTTTGATGGCTTCTGCCAAGATGATTTCAACAATAACGTCCTGCTTTGTTTCCTCGGGCAAGCCGTCCAAAATGCCGGATACTCTCCCGACCTTCTCAGTAAAAATCAGCAGGTCTTCCTCCGCCGCCTCAAGGGAGAATCTGAACTGCAGCCAGTCGTATTGTTGCCAGTTGTATTTTGCCATGAGCCAATTAGGGTATTTATTCGACTCTTTCCCTATTCGGCCTCTTTTTTCTATGTAGTTTACTTTTTGGGGGATTTTGTTTTCACCGCTCTTGATATGCTCACAAATAGCATTTAACTGCCACGATGCCGTCCTTCCGACTTACAGTCTTGTGTCGTTGAAAATTATCTGAACCGCTGATTACGCAGATTATAGGATTACGCTGATTTTTCTTTTTACTCCAAGCCGTTTCTCAGGCGCAGGTCTCCCGACCTGTGCCTGAGAAATTTTGCAGTTGTCTTCTACTGGATACAAACTTTCGTAAGTGATAGCCTCAGCTGAAATAAATTTATACAATTTAGGTAATTAGTTACTATATTTGTATAAATTGATCAGCCCATGCAACCCAGAATCACGGAAAAATTACTCCGCAAATACAGCCGCCAATTCCGGTCCGTAGCAGTTGTGGGGCCAAGGCAAAGTGGAAAGACAACCCTGGTTCGAAAAGTATTCCCCCGAAAGCCCTATGTTTCACTGGAAGATCCCGATGAGCGGATGTTTGCGGCTACAGACCCCCGTGCGTTTTTGGCACGATATAAAAATGGAGCAATCATTGATGAGGCGCAACGTGTACCCGAGTTATTCAATTACATGCAGGGTATCCTAGACCGGACACAAAAAGATGGGTTTTTCATTCTTACAGGCAGTAATAATTTTTTACTACAACAATCCATCTCACAATCGTTAGCGGGTCGTATCGGATATATTGACCTGCTTCCGCTTTGTTACCGTGAAATTCTTCAATTCAAGCGTAAAGACAACTCCCTTGAAGAACTGATCCTAAACGGGTGCTATCCGGAATTGTATGATAAGAAGCGGACGCCCGGGTTATGGTATCCTGCCTATATCCGAACCTATATTGAAAGGGATGTCAAACAAATCCGCAACATTGAAAACACACTCATATTCAACCGGTTTCTTCAATTATGTGCCGGACGAACCGGTCAACAATTGAATGTTTCCGCGCTCAGCAATGAAACCGGCGTAGAAATAAAAACCGTACAGGCCTGGTTGTCCATTTTACTAAGCAGTTATATCATCTATCTCCTACCTCCTTATCACAAGAATTTCAATAAGCGGGTTGTAAAAACACCCAAATTGTATTTTCTGGATACAGGTCTTGCCTGTTCATTGCTTGGAATACGGCAAGAAAAAGAATTGGTGAATTCCCATTTCAGGGGAGCATTGTTCGAAAACTATGTCATCATTGAACTGCTCAAACAAAAGTTAAATACAGGTTCTGCGTCGGGATTCTACTACTGGAAAGAAAACAACGGTTTGGAAATCGATCTGTTGGTCGATACGGGCAGGGGGCTGGTTGCGCATGAAATAAAGGCAACCGCGACGTTTAATGAGCAGCTGTTGAAAAGCATGGACCAATGGAAAAAAGTCAGTGGTTCCAATGATGGCGTCTTGTTGTATAACGGGCAAGTCGAATTCACGGACAAGAAACGCACTCAGGTGATCAATTGGAAAAATTACGTTTTGAAGCCGTAAACCCGCTTATGGGATCTATTGATCCACTTGATTAATTTGGAGTCGTATTATATATTTATTTATATTATAGTGCAAAGTCTTGCGTTCGACATACGGGAAGCATAATGGCTATCTCGGTCAGGCGAGCCTTTTGAATTTGGAATTTCCGCGCACTGAAACAAAAAACCCACGCCTGGCGTGGGTTTTATCGACTGTTTGTGGTGTGGGCCGAAAAGTTGACCGTGTCAACTCCTGCAAAAATAATTTTCGTCTATGGCTAGACGTTAAATTTTTACGTGCTCGGCGTTCCAGGAATTTTTCATTCTTTTCTTCAACCTGTTTCCGACGCAACAAAGAACTTCGATTAAGGCAATTGTCGACAATATGTCGTTTCAGATACCGCTTTCATGTATAAAGGGATTGCTGAAACCCTTGCCTGCATTGCTTTTACGAAGATATGAGAATTTTTGAAAAACAAAAATAATTTTTGTGCAAACAGATGCTACAGCATGCAGAAACAGGTTGAGCGTTTGCATCCCAGTGCATCATGCTACATGCCACAAAAGCATGAAAATGATTTTCAGTTGATGGAGCAATTAGGTGTTAACTTTAGACTGACTGATAAATCACGTGTTGTTTTGTAAACCAACAATGCGGCAACCATAAATGCATTGATACTGCAGGTCAGGGGTTGGAGCGCACCAACGCCCTACCCTTTTTCCTGATAATCTATTCAATTTTCACAATCGGCTGCACCCCAATCTGGCGAACATTTTTCTAATCCGAATCTCGGCTTTTTTGCTGATTTCTAATCTCCCTGGAGCCTCGTTTTGAGCTCTGTGTTCGGCAAATGCCCGGTATGGTTCTCATACCATGATTGGAGTTCGTCCGAGAGCTGCCGTAGGGAGGAATAGGAAAGACCGCTGGCTATAAACAGCTTGTCATAGTCGGTAATCG